>SHLU01000164.1 GCA_004282995.1 Sphingomonadaceae bacterium | reverse complement strand
GATCTGCGCCACCGTGCCTTCGTCGACGGCTTCGAATTCCATCGTCGCCTTGTCGGTCTCGATCTCGGCCATCAAATCGCCGGCGCCGATCGTGTCGCCGACCTTGACGAGCCATTTGGCGAGCGTGCCCTCCTCCATCGTGGGCGAAAGGGCGGGCATCTTGATCTGGGTCGGCATGGGTCGCTGTGGATCCTTGGGCTTTGAAGGCTTGGTTGCCGCTACGCTTTGGCCAATTTGGCGCAGCTCGGCAAGGTTCTTGCCCAAAACTTGCAACGCATACGATTTCAGCGGATACCCGCGCCCGTGGGGACGCCGAGGGGCCTGAATACATGCAAGCATTTCTGGTAATCATCGACGAGACGGAAGAGGCGCGCAAGGCGTTGCGCTGGGCATCGCGGCGGGCCGCGGCCATCGACGGGTCGGTGCATATCCTCGCGCTGGTCCAGCCGCAGAATTTCAGCGCTTTCGGCGGAGTGCAGGCCACCATCGAACAGGAAGCGCGCGACCGGGCCGAGGCGGTTGCCTCCAGCGCGGCAGGATCATTGCTCGCCGAAAGCGGGCGGATGCCGAGGATCACCGTACGCGTTGGCGAAGGCCGCGCAGTGATCAAGGACTACCTCGCCGAACATCCCGAAGTGCACGCCTTGGTGCTGGCCGCGGGCGAAACCTCGTCCGGCCCGCTGGTGATGCATTTCAGCGAAAACGCCGCCAGCCTGCCCTGCCCGCTGGTGATCGTGCCCGGCACCTTCAGTACCGAGGATATCGACCGCGTGACCTGAAATTTCAGGTCAGCGTGCCGCGTGTCGGATAGTCCTTGTCGAGCACGAAATCGATGCCCTGGATCAGCTCGTCCAGCGATGGCCGGGTGAATGGCGCATTCTGGGTAACGGCGAAATAGAGCGTTCCATCGGGTTTCACCAGGAAGAGACCGGGCTCGGAGAAATGTTCCGGTTCTTCGCTGCCTGGCCGCTGTTCGGAGATATACAGGCCCCATTCGCGTGCCTGATCTTCCGACAATCCATAGGCCAGCGGCAGGTCGCCAGTTTCCCACTCCCCATGACTCACCATGGCGCGGTCCTTGCTGTCCATCGAAATGGCGAAGACGTTGACGCCGCGCTGGGTAAACTTGTCGAGCTTGGTCCCCAGCTCGGTCAGGTATGTCTTGCAGATCGGACAATGCTTGCCGCGATAGAACACAAGCATGGTGAAGGCTTCGGGACTTTGTTGCGAGAGCCGGAAACTGGCATCAATCGTGAGCGGAAGTTCGAGGTCGGGTACGGGTTGGCCGGGCTTGAGCACATTGATCTCCTTTGCCCTGACAATGGCTGCCCTGCCTCCCTGTTCCCCTATTTCCGGCCGCGCCCTTGATGGCGAATATTCTTCGGCCGCCCGCGTTTGCCCTGTTCAGGCCTGCCCTGGCCCTGCCTGTTGCGCGGGCCTGAGCTATTCTTCTTGCGCTCGGCCCGATTGCCACGCGGTTCGACCGGGTTGCCGTCTGCATCGAGCGGCTCGAACTTGAGCGCGCCGGTGAGGGGATTGGCCTCCGCGAGCTTGAGGTCGAGGTTCTGCCCGACTTCGTAGCGCATACCCGTCCGGTCGCCCACCAGCGCTTGCGCCGCCTCGTCATAACGGAAATAATCTTGGCCCAGCGTCGAGACCGGGACCAGCCCGTCTCCGCCGAATTCCAGGATCGTCGCAAAGAAGCCAAAGCTTTGCACACCAGTGATGCGGGTCTTGAAGGTCTTGCCGACATGCTGCGCGAGATAGGATGCGACATAGCGGTCGATCGTATCGCGCTCGGCCTCCATCGCGCGGCGCTCGGTCGTGCTGATGGCATCCGAAATCTGCTGCAAGTCCTCGCGGTCGCGGTCCGACAGGCCCGAGTGTGGCGGTAGTTCGCCCTTGGGCTTGGGCTGTTCGAGGCCGTATGTGTCGACCAGCGAGCGGTGCACCAGCAGGTCCGCATAGCGACGGATCGGTGAAGTGAAATGCGCATAGGAGCCAAGCGCCAGCCCGAAATGCCCGGCATTCTTGGGCCCGTAATAGGCCTGCGTCTGGCTGCGTAGCACCGCCTCCATCAGCAGCGCCCGTTCAGCATCGTCGGACACATCCTTCAGGAAGCGGTTGAACAGCGTCGGCGTGATGACCTGCCCCATCGCCAGATTCTTGCCTTGAGTGCCGAGATAGTCGCGCAAAGCGATGATTTTTTCGCGGCTTGGCTGTTCGTGGACGCGATAGACGACCGGCGAGGACTTGGCCTCCAGCGCCTTGGCGGCAGCGACGTTGGCAGCGATCATGAAATCCTCGACCACGCGGTGCGCATCGAGCCGTTCGCGCACGGCGATGTCGGCGATCTGGCCCTTGTCGTCGAGAATTACACGCCGTTCTGGCAGGTCGAGTTCGAGCGGATCACGCTCGGCCCGCGCCGCGGCGAGCAGTTTCCAGCACGCCCACAGGTCGCGCAGTTCCTGGTTTGCGTCACCGGCATCGATCTGGGCCTGGGCGTCCTCGTAGGCGATGTTGTGCGTCAGGCGCACGATGGCGCGGGTGAAACGCCATGACGTCACCTTGCCCTCGGGCGAAATCTCGAGGTGGCAAGCCATCGCCGCACGGTCTTCGCCATGCTTGAGCGAGCAGACATCGGCGCTGAGGACTTCGGGCAGCATCGGCACGACGCGATCGGGGAAATAGACTGAATTGCCGCGTTTGCGCGCTTCGCGATCCACGGCGCTGCCAGGGCGCACATAGTAGGACACGTCGGCGATTGCGACGATGGCATCGAAGCCGCCCTTGTCATCAGGCTTGGCGTAGATTGCGTCGTCATGGTCGCGCGCGTCGGCGGGGTCGATGGCTAGGATTGGAACGTCGCGCAAATCTTCGCGCTTGTCCTCGCTGAGCGGCAGTTCGGCAGCACGCTCCGCTTCGGCCAGCGCTTCTTCAGGGAAAACGTGCGGGATGCCGTGCTTGGCGATGGCAATCAGGCTGAAGCTGCGCGGGGCGAGCGGATCGCCGACGACTTCCACAACCTTGACCCCGGCGCGCGGTGAACGACCGGCCTGTTCGGCCAACACCAGTTGCCCCGACTCGGCTCCGCCCAGATCGACCACATGGACCGAATTGCGGACCTTCTTGTCGACAGGTGCAAGCCAAGGCTTGCCGCTGCCGTCGATCTCGATCACGCCCATCAGCCCCTCGGTGCGGGCGGGCAGCTTCTTCATCGGGAAGGCGCGCCAGCCGCCGTCCGTTTCCTCGGTCCGGGCGAGAACACGGTCGCCGCGCTTGAGCGCCGGCATGCCCTTTCCACCCTTCGCATTGCGCCCACGTTTCGCCTCTACGATAGTCAGCCGCGGCGGCTTCTGCTTGTCGTCGGGGTCCCAGTTTTCGGGTTCGGCGAACAATTCGCCGTCATCGATATCGATCACCTTGAGGACGGTGACCTTCGGCACTCCGCCCATGCGGTGATAGGCGGTCTTCTCTCCGTCGATCAGGCCTTCCTCGGCCATGTCTTTCAGCAGCTTCTTGAGGGCAATCTTTTCCTGCCCCTTGAGGCCGAAAGCCTTGGCGATTTCGCGCTTGCCCGCAGGCGTTTCGCTGGATTGGATGAATTCGAGGATTTGCGCGGTGGTCGGAAGCCCTTGCTTATGGTGTGGCGACCGTTTGCTGTTCTGTTTTCTTGTCATACTTCCACAATATGGGGATGGCGTTACTCGCTGTCACCCTCTGGCGACGCGACAGGCGCGAAAGCGCCCGCTGGGACAGCGCTGGCGACCGGGCTGCAGACATTTCCCGCACAAGCGCTTACCCCGAAAAACCAGTCGTCCCCGCGTTCGGGAACGATGAATTGCATGAGAGATTGCGAGTCTTTCTTAGCCGTCGGAACTGGCATCATTGCGGACATGGCGACTGCACCAAATGTTTCCGTCCAGGCCGGATTGTCGGTCCGCCGACCATGGACCACAAAGTTCGACGCGCCCTGCGGCGTGGTCCATTGCACCAGTGTATCAGTACGCACCGCTGCTTCTGCCGTGGTTTCTGGTGGCATGGGAGCCCGTGCGAGCCGATCAAGTGCCCGGACGTTGAGCTGCGTCACCTTGGCGAGATAATCGAAGTCCATCTCGTCGACCGTGTCGCCATAGGTCACGCCGTCCTCGACCCGCAGATCCTGGTGCTGGTGCTCGTAATCTTCGACAGCCACGGTGATGCGGACAGCAGGATACCCTTTTTCGAGGAAGGGAATCTGGTCTCCGCCACGCCCCATCCGGTCGACCCGCCATATCTGACGTACATCAAGCCCGTCTTCGAATTCGTCGGCCAAGCCATCGATCCAGCGTGACAGATTGCGGCTCGGGCTGTCGTTTTCACCACCTTCACGGCGCTGGGAGGCGCGCAAATCGTCGGTCAGGTCGGCGCGTGGCCCTTCGGAAAAAACGCGCACGTTTTCGGCATCGCAATAGCCGTCGCTGCTGCAACTGTTGCCCACGACATCGTTGTTTAGCACGGCCTTGACCGTATAGCCCTGCGCCTCGACCCAGTCCGCCAGCAGGCGACCGCCATAGAGTCCCTGCTCCTCGCCAGAGAGCAGCGCGTAGATGATGGTGGTGGGATAGCGTTTGCCAGTCAGCACCCGCGCCGCTTCGATGACAAGCGCGGTGCCCGAGCCATCGTCATTGGCGCCGGGAGCATCGCTTTCCCAATCGAATGGGTCGGTGGCCCGGCTGTCGATATGGCCTTGCACGATGACGACTTCATTCGGCCGCACGGTACCGCGCTGGATGGCGACAGCATTGCGCAACCTTGTCGGGCGCGGGATGCGGCGTCCCTCGACCACCGTCTCGGGCAAGACGATTTCGAGGCAGCCACCGCAAGCAGTAGCTATGCGTTGAAACTCGGCTGCGCCCCAATCCACTGCGGCCCCGATCCCGCGAGTGGGATTATCCTGTTCCGACAAAGTATGGCGGGTGCCGAAGGAGACGAGCTTCTCGACATCGGCCTTGAGCCGTTCGGCCGAGACATTGTCGGCCGGCGTATCCTGGGCAGCAGCGGTGGTGGAGGAAAGGGCGGGGGCGAGGATCAGTTTGCGC
>SHLU01000163.1 GCA_004282995.1 Sphingomonadaceae bacterium | reverse complement strand
TGTGGGGCCTGTGTGGGTCGCTTTGGGTTTGGCGAACGAGGTATGACCGTTTGTGGGCCGTTTGCAGACAGTCCGCTAATGGCGAAATTTAGCGAAAAGCGGTCATTTCGCTAACGACCCGTAAGCAGACTGGCTGGTTTCGGCGGAAAATAGCGAAAAGTCGCACCTTGTTCTCTTTCACTGCGGAATTGCCTGACCAACCCTAATAGGCGGACATTAGCCGCTGAAGGTCGCAAACCTCATCGACATCGGCGAGTTGTCGTTCGTGAGGAGGCGCGAAAAGCTCGACATCTCCCAATCCGAGGCTTCGTGCTCCCCGGTCGCCATTGAGGGTTTCAAGCAGTGGGAAGACCGAACGCGGGAAAATTGCCGGACATCCCGCAGAGCCATCGGGATAGAGGGTGAAGGCCACGCCCTGCGCTTCGAGGAACCGGTCAAGATGGGTGCGCGAGACGAGCGGCATGTCGGCGAGCATAATCATAACGCGATCACAATCGGTCAGCGCGCGCACTCCCGCAGCGATCGAAGTGCCCATCCCCCTCTCTGCCACGGGGTTTTCGATCTGCCTCCATCCTTCGCGGCTCTTGATCGGGCTCTTGGAGCCAACCACGAGAAGGCGCTCGCTGGAATCAATACTCTCTGCGGATTGTGCGGCCCATTCCCACAAGGGCCGCCCGCGAAAATCGGCGGTGAGCTTGCCGCCACCGAACCGTTTCCCTTGCCCAGCGGCAAGGAGCACCACACCGGTCTTCAGCTCAGGCGAAGGCACGCATTTCCTCGTAGCGACCGACAATTTCGGATAGCGCCGACAACGCGAGGGTTCGCGGAGATTTGCAGGCAGGCATCAGTCCGACCGGGCTGGTCAGTCGTGCGATCTGCTCTTCCGAAACACCGCGCGCCGCAAGCGCCAGTGTACGATCGGACCGCGCCTTTTCCCCACCTTGCGCCCCGATGTAGAAGGCTTTGCTCGCCAGCGCCTGTTGGAGCAGGGCCAGTTCCCACTCGTGATCATGGAACAGCAGCAAGCAGGCCGTCCAGGGATCAAAGCGCGCATTTCGAGCCGCTTGGCCAAGGGTGAGGTCGCCCTTCGAATACACCTCGACATCGACCTTCAGGGCTGAACACAGCGAAGCCATGGCGTCGAGCTCCGGCCCCTCCCCGAAGGCAACAAGTTTCAGCGAAGGAAGATACTTGCGGCACAACCGATTGTCTCCGCAATCGAACGGCAGCCGGACCGGGCGACGCGACCTCAGCGCTCTTAGTGCGGAGCGACAGACCGAACGATCCGGCGCTGGGTCGATTAGGATATCGAGCCCGCCTCCACATGGCAGGCGGAAGTCGATTGTGCGTGATCCCCGCCCATAGCGGACGACGCGCCGATCCGCGCACTGCGCCACGTCCGCCGCCAGCTGGTTTTCCAGGCAACCATCGGCAAGATCGCCAACGGTAGTCCCGTCAGGCAAGACCGCCAATTGCGCACCAAGACGCCGCGAGAAGCTGCCATCTATCCCGACGATTGTGCAAAGGCCCACACCCGGCTGGCACGCTGCGGCCAGCGCGAGGTGGTCCTCGTCGCGTATGACATCGTTCGTGTAGCCAGCCAGCATCAGTCGGGTATCGCTGCGAGGACGCGATCCGGTGTCATCGGGTAATCGAACAGCCGAGCCCCGCAGGCGTTGTAAATCGCGTTGGCGATGGCTGCCGCTCCGCCGCACATACCGAGTTCACCGATGCCTTTGGCCTGGATGGGGCTGGCCGCGCCATCGCGCTCTTCCACCAGCAGGACCTGAAGATCGGGCACGTCGCGGTGGACGGGGACATGGTATTCGGCGAGGTCGCAGTTGACGAGATGTCCGTCGCGCGGATCGAACTCCAGCGCCTCGGTAAGCGCCACTCCGATGCTCCAAGTGATACCGCCGATGCATTGCGAACGGGCGGTCTTGGCGTTGAGAACGCGCCCAAAGCCGAAGGCGCCGAGCATCCGATCGACGCGGGTTTCACCGGTGTAGTGGTTGACGCGTACCTCGGCGAAGAAGGCACCAAAGCCGGACGCGGTGTAATCGTCCTCGATATCGCCCGGCTCGTAATGGCCTTCGCGGGCAAGGTCCTTGCCTCCGAGAAGATCCGTCAGCGCCTCGCCGCCAGCAGTCTTGCTTTCGCGCAGTTCGAGTTCTTCCTCACTCGTGCCGAGCCTTGCGGCCAGTTCCTCGCGGATCGCCTTGCACGCGATGTATACTGCCGAACCGATCGATGCCGCGCCCCAACTGCCGCCTGAGCCAGGGCCGCGCGGGTACCGCGTGTCGCCCAGTTCGACCAGAACCTGCTCCGGGCCCAGTCCCAGCATCTCCGCGGCGATCTGCGCGAGGATGGTGTAGGTCCCGGTGCCGATATCGGTCATGTCGGTTTCGACCAGCGCCGTGCCATCGGCTTTCAGCGTGACCCGTGCCTTTGCCTCGGCGATATTGTGGACACGGGCAGCGTTGGCCATGCCGGTGCCGATCCACCACTCGCCCTCGCGCCGCTGGCGCGGTTTGCGCGGGCCTTTGTCCCAGCCAAAAGCCTTGGCCCCTTGCGTCAGGCATTCGGCAAGCTTGTGCGAGGAAAACGGAAGGTCTTCCTCGGGATCTTGCTCGGGTATGTTGCGCAGGCGCAGTTCTACTGGATCGATACCGGCCTTTTCGGCGAGCACATCCATCGCACCTTCGAGGGCCGGCATCCCGACCGCCTCGCCCGGAGCGCGCACCGATCCGGCCGTCATGCGGTGGATACGGGCAACATTGAGCATCAGTTCGCGGTTTTCGCCGCCATACATGAAGTGCGACGATTGCAGCACGGGCTCGGCAAACGTCTCGCCGGGAAGGTTGGACACCAGCGCCTCGTGGCCAAAGCCGGTGAGCTTACCGTTTTCGTCAGCCGCCAGGCGCAGGCGCTGCGTAGTTTCGCTGCGGCGCATGACCGTCTGGAAAACCTGCTGGCGCGACTGCACGACACGGACCGGGCGGCCAATCTGCTTCGCCGCGAGCGCGGCTGCGACCACCTCTTCGCTGATCCCCAGCTTGGACCCGAACCCGCCCCCGACAAAGCGGGATATGAGGCGCATGTTCTCCTCCTCCATATCGAGCGCATCGGCAAGTTCGGTGATGTTGTAATTGAGCATCTGGAGCGAGGCGTGGACCGTCAGCTTGTCGCCGTCCCACTGGGCGATTGCGGCATGCGGCTCCATGGCGGCAGAGGCATGGCCCTTGGTGGTATAGGTCACATCGACGCTGTGCGCGGCCTCGGCCATGGCGTGCGACAGATCGCCTTGGTGAACGGTTTCGTCCTCCTGCTCTTCGGGCTCGACCGCGCCGGGATCGATGGGTGCGCCGGCATCCTCGCGGTATTCGACCTTCAGGTGCTTGGCAGCGTCGCGCGCCTGTTCGAAGGTTTCGGCGATTACCAGCGCAATCGGCTGGCCCCAGTAGCAGACCTGCGCCGGCCCTTGCATTGGCGCTTCGTTTGCCGTTCCCTGCGCCGCGCGGGTGCAGAGTTTCTCATCGTCAACTACTGCAATTACGCCGGGCATCGAAAGCACGCTTGTCCGGTCGATGGAGGTAACCTCGCCTCGCGTGATGGTCGAAGTGACCAGCACACCTTCGGCGCAATTCTCGATCGGATATTCGGCAGCATAGGGCGCGGTTCCGGTGACCTTGGCCAGCCCCTCGATGCGCGGCAGGGGCTTGCCAATCACGCCCTGTTTCATCCCGTCGAGACGGTTGGAATTGTCGGGCTCGTCCTGCTTGAAATGGACCGTCATGCTGCATCCTCCGTCGCCTGGGCCAGGACGGCGCGGAGCGTCCGACGCGTAAGCGGTATCTTGAAATCGTTCTCGCCATAGCCGCGTGCGTCTTCGAGCAGGACATCGGCAGCCTTGTCGAACAGCGCTTCCGACGGAGGCTGGCCGATCAGGGCTTCCCCGAAGCGCGGATCGAACCACGGCTTGTGCGCCAGACCGCCAAAGGCGAAATCGGCGCGGGAAAACTTGCCGTCGGTCAGCTCGATTATGGCGGCGACGGAAACGAGCGCGAAGGCGTAAGATGAACGCTCGCGCACCTTGCGGTAGATTTGCGTGCTGCCCACGGGCGCCGGAAGAACGATGCCGGTGATGATCTCGCCCGGTTCGAGCACATTTTCTATCCACGGCGTATCGCCGGGCAGCAGGTGGAAGTCGCGCACCGGCACACTGCGCTCGCCCTTGTCGCCCGAAATCTGCACCTCCGCGCCCAGCGCGCTCAGCGCCACGGCCATGTCGCCCGGATAGGTCGCAATGCACTGCTCACTCGTGCCAAGAATCGCGTGAAGCTTGGCGATGCCGTCGATCGCGCCGCAGCCGCTGCCCGGTTCGCGCTTGTTGCAGGGCTGGTCGATATTCGTGAAGTAGAAGCACCGGGTGCGCTGGCACAGATTGCCGCCATTGGTGGCCTTGTTGCGCAACTGCTGCGTCGCCCCGGCCAAGATCGCACGCGAGAGCACCGGATAATCGGCCCGCACGCGCGGATGGACGGCGGTTTCGGTATTCGTGGCAAGCGAACCGAGGCGCAGCCCGCCTTCGTCCGTGTCCTCGATGTCCGCAAAGCCCAGCCGGTTGATGTCGGCCAGCTGATCGGGAGTTTCCACCTGCAGCTTCATGAGGTCGAGGAGATTGGTTCCGCCTGCAATGGCGAGCGCGTTCTCGTCGGCGGTGAGGTTCGAAGCCTCGGCCAATGAAGGCGCACGGCTGTATTGGAACGGCCTCATGACTGGCCTCCCGCCGCAACTTCCTCGATCGCGGCCACGATATTCGCGTAAGCCCCGCAGCGGCACAGATTGCCGCTCATGCGCTCGCGTATCTCTTCGCCGGAGATTGCGGTGCCTCCTTCGAGACTTTCGCTGGCGTCACTCGGCCAGTTGGCGGCGATTTCCTCCAGCATGGCGGTGGCCGAACAGATCTGGCCCGGCGTGCAATAGCCGCACTGGAAGCCGTCGTGTTCGAGAAAAGCGCGCTGGAGGGCGGACGGCTCGTCGGGCGTGCCGAGACCTTCGATGGTCGTGACGCTGTCGCCATCGTGCATTGCC
>SHLU01000021.1 GCA_004282995.1 Sphingomonadaceae bacterium | reverse complement strand
CGATGGGTTTCCGTTGCGGGATCGTCGGCTTGCCCAATGTCGGCAAGTCCACCCTCTTCAATGCGCTGACAGAGACGCAGGCGGCGCAAGCGGCCAACTATCCGTTCTGCACGATCGAGCCCAATGTCGGCCAAGTCGCAGTACCGGACGAACGGCTCGACAAGATCGCCGCTATCGCCAAGTCGGCGAAAGTGGTGCCGACCCAGTTGGCCTTCGTCGACATCGCTGGCCTTGTAAAAGGTGCCAGCCAGGGCGAAGGCTTGGGCAACCAGTTCCTCGGCAATATTCGCGAGGTCGATGCCATCGTCCACGTCCTGCGTTGTTTCGAGGATGACGATATCCAGCATGTCAGCAACCGGGTCGATCCCCTGGCCGATGCTGAAGTTGTCGAAACCGAGCTGATGCTATCGGACCTCGAAAGCCTCGAAAAGCGCGTTCCTGCCGCCGACAAGCGCGCCAAGAGCGGTGACAAGGAAGCCAAGGTGATGGCCAGCGTGCTGGGCCAGGCGCTTGAACTATTGCGCGAAGGCAAACCGGCACGGTTGACCGAACCCAAGGACGACGAGGAAGCGCGCATCTTCCGTCAGGCGCAGCTGTTGACCGCCAAGCCTGTTCTGTACGTCTGCAATGTCTCCGAGGAAGATGCGGCCAACGGCAACACGCTGTCCGCTCAAGTGTTCGCCAAGGCCAAGGACGAGGGAGCGCAGGCCGTTGTCGTGTCTGCCGCGATCGAATCTGAACTGGTCGGCATGGAGCAGGACGAGCGCGCCGAATATCTTGCCGAGCTCGGGCTGGAAGAAAGCGGCCTGACCCGCGTGATCCGCGCCGGTTACAAATTGCTCGGCCTCCAGACATTCTTCACCGCGGGGCCCAAGGAAGCGCGCGCATGGACTTTTCCCGCGGGTGCAAAGGCACCGCAGGCCGCAGGCGAGATCCATACAGATTTCGAGCGCGGGTTCATTCGCGCCGAGACGATTGCCTATGATGATTTCGTGACGCTTGGCGGCGAAGCGGCGGCGCGTGAGGCCGGCAAGCTGCGCCAGGAAGGCAAGGAATACCTGGTCCAGGACGGCGACGTCATGCTGTTCAAGTTCAACGTCTAGGGACCAATATCGCACTTCGCCCGTTGCAACCCTGAACCTAGACAGGGAGAATGTGTGTGGTGGACAAGTCCGAGAAGTTCGATTGGTTGGTTCGTACCGGCTATTTCAGCCGTGCTCTGCTCTACGGCGTACTCGGACTTATCACCCTGACCAGCGCAGGCAAGATTGCCGAAGGTACTGACGGTATCTTCCTGGCAATCGAGGATTTTCCCGCCGGTACGGTTCTCCTGTGGATCATGGTGATTGGCCTTGCCGCCTACGCCCTGTTCCGCTTTTCCTCCACATTCTTCGATATCGAGAACAACGGCTCCGATACGAAAGGATGGGGCAAGCGGATCGGCCATGCGGGTAGCGCCATCGGTCACCTCGCGCTGGCCTATAGTGCTTTCAAATATGCCAGTTCGGACCGCAGTTCTGGCGGCGGGTCGGACGGAGCCGAACAGGCTGCTGCGGGCATACTATCTGCGGAGTTGGGAGGACTCGTCCTTGGCGTTCTCGGCATTGCTTTTGCGTTGGCGGCCATCAACCAGTTCAAGAAAGCCTACACCGGCGATTTCATGAACCGAATTTCCGCCCAGGCACCCAATTCTACCAGGCTGCTCGGCGGGGTCGGCTTCGCTGCACGCGGCGTAGTCTATGCCATCATCGCGTGGTCGCTGATCAAAGCCGGATTTCTTTCCAGCGGCGCTGAGCAGGTCAAGACCCTCGGCAGCGCGGTTGCTTCACTGGCTGGCGAGGGATTGCTGTTCACGCTGGTTGCAATTGGCCTGCTGATGTTCGGTATCTTCAGTCTGGTGCTCGCACGTTATCGCATCATTCCCGATCTATCGAGTGATGGCCGAGTACCGTCTTTCCGCGCCTAAACTCCATATACCCGAAGGTACAAGAAGAAGACATGAGCAAGACTGCCCAACTTTACCGGATGGTGACGGACGAGCACGTCTGCCCTTACGGAGTGAAGTCTAAATACCTCCTCGAAAGGCGCGGTTACGCGGTCGAAGACCATCATCTGACCAACCGCGAGCAGACCGATGCGTTCAAGCGTGAACATGGCGTCGAAACGACACCGCAGACCTTCATCAATGGCGAGCGGATCGGCGGCCATGACGCGCTGCTCGAACATTTCGGCAAGGTACGCGACCCCGATGCGACGAGCTATCGCCCGGTTTTCGCAGTCTTCGCCGTCGGCCTTGCATTGGCGCTATCGCTCAGCCAGTTCTTCTACGATACCCCACTGACGGTCCGCACTGCAGAATGGTTTGTTGCCTTGTCGATGGCGATGCTGGCGATGCTCAAGCTGCAGGATGTCGAACAGTTCTCCAGCATGTTCATTGGTTACGACATGCTCGGCCGTCGCTGGGTCCCATATGCCTATGCCTATCCCTATCTCGAAGCGACCGCGGCAGTCCTGATGGCGGGGCGCATCCTGCCATGGCTGTCGATCCCGATTGCGCTGATTATCGGGACTATCGGCGCGGTCAGTGTATTTTACGCCGTCTACATCCAGAAACGCGAAATCAAATGCGCCTGCGTCGGCGGTAGCAGCAACGTGCCGCTCGGCTTCGTTTCGCTGAGTGAGAACCTGGCCATGGTCGGCATGGCATTATGGATGCTGCTGCGTCCGACGCTCTAGCTCTTAGCCGGTGCAGTCGAGTGTCCCATGCTGCTCGAACGCGATCCGGTCCCGTCCATCAAGCAAAGTCAGGCGAACGGGAACATCATTGCCTGTCGTCGTGCTGCCTGCTGCAAGCCGTACCGCATGTTCGAGCCCGCCGAAACGTGCGTGAATGTCACCTGCGACAAGCTTGCTGCCTCCGTCGGCAACTACGCGCCGTACCTCCCCTGCGCGTTTGTAAATTCCGATTTCAGAACCAACGACAAACAATGGCTGAGCATCCACTATGCCGGGAAGAAACGCGCAATGTTCATCGGGCAATGCGGCGTGGTCGATATCGCGGTCGTCCAGTGGTTCCAGTTCGACCGGTTCGAGCGGGTTGATGTTGGCGTCTTCGACCAAGGCGATCTTTTCCGCGTCGGTGGGTGGTGGTGAACCCTCGCTGCAGGATGCAACAGTCAGACCGACGACAAAGGGTACCAGGCAACGCATCAATGTCTCCCGAACAGTTTTTCGACATCTTCCATCGACAGTTTGATCCACGTCGGACGTCCGTGATTGCATTGACCTGAACGTGGGGTGCGTTCCATTTCGCGCAGCAGCGCGTTCATCTCATCGGCGCGCAGGATACGCCCGGCCCTGACCGACCCGTGACAGGCCATGGTTCCCAGAACCAGGTCGAGCTTTTCCTCCAGCCACAGTGCGTCGCCATGCTTCGCAAGATCGTCGGCAATATCGCTCAACAATTTGCGTGGATCGGATCCGGCAAGCGCATGCGGCAGCGAGCGGACCAGCATTGCGCCCGGTCCGAACCGCTCCAACGCAAGACCCATAGCGTCGAGCCTTTCGGCGGCATCTTCCAGGCGGTCGCAAGCCGGTTCGTCCAGTTCGACCACCTCGGGCATCAACAGGGCCTGGCTCCGCGCGACCGCTTCCCCTGCCCCGGCCGCCTTGAGCCGTTCAAGGACGAGCCGTTCGTGGGCCGCATGCTGGTCGACCAGTACCAGTCCGTCCTTTGCTTCGGCCACGATATAAGTGTTGGCGACTTGCCCCCGGGCGATTCCAAGCGGGTAGTCGGGCTGCCGCTGTCCATCTGCTTCGGCCTCTACCGCCCGACCCTGCGGCAAAGGTTCCGAGGCCAGCACATCGGCTCCGCGCCAATCGTGCGCAGGCTCGCGAACGCCGGACCCGCCTCCGGTCCAGTCCTGCCCACCGAAAATCGAGCGCAGCGCAGGCGATGTTTCTTCGCGGACAGGTTCCTGCTGCCAACGTCCCATCGCCCTCGCGTCTGGCCCTTGGGCGCTGCGCCGGTCGCCCGTGGAAAGCGCCTGCCGCAATCCGCTCACGATGAAGCCGCGCACTGCCGCGGCATCACGGAAGCGGACTTCCGTCTTGGCCGGGTGGACGTTGACATCCACATCCTCGGCCGGAAGTTCAAGGAAGAGCGCCAGTACCGCATGCCGGTCGCGGGCAAGCATGTCTGAATAGGCACCGCGTACTGCTCCGACGAGCAGACGATCTTTCACCGGGCGCCCGTTGACGAACAGATATTGCTGGTCTCCGACACCGCGATTGTAGGTCGGCAGGCCCGCGACACCCGTCAGCCGCATGGCATCGCGCTGCATGTCAAGCAGCACGCCGTTATCCTTCAATTCGCGAGCGACAATCTGCGCGACCCGGTCGACAAGGTTTTCATCGGGCTGGACGGCAATTGTGCGGCGATCGCCGTGATCCAGGGTGAAACCAATGTCCGGTCGCGCCATTGCCAACCGCCGGACGACATCGAGACACGCGGCGTATTCGCTGCGCGCAGTGCGGAGGAACTTGCGCCGTGCCGGCACCTTTGCGAAAATCTGCTCGATCCGGGCGCGTGTGCCGGGTGGCAGAGCTGCCGGCCCTTCTTCAAGCAATTGGCCGTGATCGACGACCCGGCGCCAGCCCTGCCCTGCCTGCGGCCCCGCACGTGGCCGGCTTTCGAGCGTAAAGCGGGATACGCTGGCGATCGAAGGCAGGGCCTCGCCGCGAAAACCCAGCGTAGCAACGCGCTCGATCGCCTGCGCGGTGCCGATCAGTTCGTCGGGCAGTTTCGAGGTCGCATGGCGTTCGAGCGCAAGCTCCATCGCGGCCGGGGCCATGCCGCAACCATCGTCAGTCACCTCGATCCGCGAGAGCCCGCCATCGACGAGCCTGATCGCAATACGAGTGGCGCCGGCATCCACGGCGTTCTCTACAAGTTCCTTGAGCGCAGCCGCTGGGCGCTCGACCACTTCGCCAGCGGCGATGCGATTGACGAGGGCTTCCGGAAGGCGTCGAATATCGGGCATTACTCAAGCGTAGCGGCCAGTGGCAGCTATTTCGAGACGAGCCGCCTTTTTTCCGTGGGATTACCCGGAAAATTTTTTCCCTTTTTGCGCACGACTCGGTAAAGGGAGCCACTCCCACAACTAGGGATTGCCATTTTCGCAACTTTGCGGGCTATCCCTTGTATCAAAACACGGATTTCCAGACGCGATGAGCTTCTTTTCCAAACTTCTCAAATTCGGCACGCAGAACATGGCTATTGACCTCGGAACGGCCAACACGCTGGTCTATGTCCAGGATCAAGGCATCGTTCTCGACGAACCGTCGGTGGTCGCTATCGAGACGATCAACGGACAGCCCAGGGTCAAGGCCGTGGGTGACGATGCCAAGATGATGATGGGCAAGACGCCGGACAGTATCGAAGCCATTCGTCCGCTGCGCGACGGCGTTATCGCCGACATCGAGATCGCCGAGCATATGATCAAGCACTTCATTCAGAAGGTGCACGGAAAGAAGAGCCTGTTCCGTTATCCAGAAATAACGATTTGCGTTCCCTCGGGATCGACCTCGGTAGAACGGCGCGCCATTCGTGATGCGGCCAGCAATGCCGGTGCCAGCGCGGTTTATCTGATCCTCGAGCCGATGGCCGCTGCGATCGGTGCTGACATGCCGGTGACTGAACCGGTTGGCTCGATGGTTGTCGACATCGGCGGCGGCACCACCGAAGTCGCTGTCCTCAGCCTGCGCGGCCTGGCCTACACAACTTCGGTCCGTACTGGCGGTGACAAGATGGACGAAGCGATCGTCTCCTATGTCCGTCGCCATCACAATTTGCTGATCGGTGAAAGCACGGCTGAACGGATCAAGAAGGATTACGGCGTCGCAGTAGCACCGGCCGACGGGATTGGCGAAGCCATCACCATCAAGGGTCGGGATCTCGTCAACGGCGTGCCCAAGGAGATCACCATCAACCAGGCGCATATCGCCGAGGCGTTGAGTGAACCTATCGGTGCCATCGTCGAAGGCGTTCGCATTGCACTTGAAAACACGGCTCCGGAACTCGCTGCCGACATCGTCGACCAGGGCATCGTCCTGACCGGTGGCGGAGCACTCATCAAGGGTCTGGACGAGCACCTGCGCGAAGAAACCGGCTTGCCGGTGAGCATCGCCGAGGATCCGCTCTCCTGTGTCGCGCTCGGCACCGGACGGGCCATGGAAGATCCGATCTATCGCGGCGTTTTGATGACCGCCTGACACGAAGGAAGTCGAGGACATGGCGCCGCCTTCCTCACGGCGCTCGGGGCATTCGCGCAGGGCGCAATACGGACAATTCACCGGCTACGTGCTGGCCAGCATAGGTGCGCTTGTGGGGGCGCTTCTGCTGGGCATTTCGCTGTTCAGTCCGCGCGCGTTCAGCGGCCTGCGCAGCACCGCAACAGAAACAGTAATGCCGGTTGGCCAGGGCGCCGCTGTCGTACGATCTGAAGGTCGCAGCTGGATCGAGAGCGTGGCGGGTTATCTGCGCGCCGGCAGCCAGAACGACGCGCTCAAGAAGGAAGTCGAACTCGCCCGCATCCGCCTCGCCGAAGCCGAAGCTCTCAAGCAGGAAAACGCGCGACTCAAGTCACTGCTGCAGATCGACGACAGTGACATGGAGCCGGTCGTAGTATCACGCGTAGTCGGATCGACTGCCACAAGCGCGCGCCGCTTCGCCTACCTCGGGGTCGGTTCACGACACGGCGTCAGGCCCGGAATGCCGGTGCGTTCACCGCGGGGTTTCATCGGTCGCATCCTCGAAGTGTCGCCCAACACTGCGCGGGTATTGCTCTTCACTGATACCGAGAGCGTCGTGCCGGTGCGCCGCGTCAAGGATGACGTGGTCGCATTTGCCGAAGGGCGTGGTGACGGGATGATCAGCGTTCGCCTGATCAATCTCGGCATTAATCCGCTCAAGGTCGGGGACATCTTTGTTACTAGCGGAGCGGGCGGTTTCTTCCGTCCCGGCGTGGCCGTCGCCATTGCCACAGAACTGACCGATGACGGTGCGGTTGCGCGCATCATCAGTGATCCGGCCGCTACGGATTTTGTTTCTGTCGAGCCGATCTTCCAGCCGAGTACCGTGAAGGCTGCTCGCGTGCCGCCCGATGTGCCGCTCGGAGAATCAACGGTGATCGAGTGATGTTCGCACCCCGGCACAAGCGTCGCTTTCGCCTGGCCCGGCGCGATGCCTATGGCAGCCGCATCAATCGCGAACCTTCGCCGATCCTGCTGGCCCTGGTGCCATGGGGATCGGTCATGCTCGCAGCGATTATACCTTTCATTATTATCGCCACTGCCGTGCCGCTGGTGCCGCCCCTTGCGCTGCTGTTCCTGCTTGGCTGGAGGCTCGTGCGGCCGGGCGTGATACCGGTCTGGGCAGGTCTGCCACTGGGCTTGTGGAACGATCTATTCAGCGGCCAGCCATTCGGCTGTTCGGTATTGCTGTTTTCGCTAACCCTGTTGGCAATCGAGATAGTCGAAAGCCGCTTCCCCTGGCGTGATTTTCGGCAGGACTGGTGGACCGCAGCGCTCGCCCTGACGGCCAATATCATTCTTGGAGCCATCTTCTCGGGTGCCAAAGTCGATCTCGTCCTGATCGCTGGTTTGGGGCCGCAGGTCTTGCTGTCGGTGCTCGCTTTCCCCATTGTTGCCCGCATGGTCGCCGATCTCGATAAATTGCGCCTTCTGCGCGTACGGGTGGTCGACTGATGCCGCTGGGATTTCCCCGCATGCCGGTCAGCACCACCCTCCTGCAAAACCGCTTCAACCGCCGCAGCTTTGCGATTGGCAGCGTTGGCGGCGGTATCGGTATGCTGCTTGCCGCACGCATGGGCTACATCGCCATCGCCGAAAACGAAAAATACGCGACCGAGAGCGAGAGCAACCGCGTCAACCTGACATTGATTCCTCCACGCAGGGGCTGGATTCTCGATCGTAATGGCGCGCCACTGGCCTCCAACCGGGCAGATTTTCGCGTCGACATCATTCCGGAACGAATGGTCGAGCCGGAAGCGACCCTTGTCCGGCTTGGCGGACTGCTTGATCTCGACCCGAACCGGTTGCGGGACTTGCAGGACGAAGTTGCCCAGTCGCGGGGCTGGGCGCCGATCGAAGTCGCGAGCGGACTCGATTACGAGCAGTTTGCTTCCGTTTCCCTGCGTTTGCCCGATATGCCCGGTGTCGTGCCACAGCGCGGTTTCTCGCGCTTCTATCCGACCGGGCCGGCGGTTGGTCATTTGCTCGGTTATGTCGGACCGGCGTCAGCGGAGGAGTACGACGAGGACCGTAACCCGCTTCTGATCACGCCGGGGTACAAGATTGGCAAGGACGGACTGGAAAAGCAGTTCGAGCAGAATCTGCGCGGCAAACACGGTGCGCGGCGGGTTGAAGTGACTGCTTCGGGGCGGATCGTGCGCGACCTCGACACCAGGCCAGATGTCCAGGGCAATCCGGTCAAGCTGACCATCGACGGACCATTGCAGGATTACGCTGCGCGCCGCATCGGACTTGAAAGCGGTTCGGTGGTGGTAGTCGACTGCGATACCGGTGACCTGTTGTGCATGGCCTCGATGCCCAGCTTTGATCCCAACAGCTTCTCTGAAGGCATCGGTAGCGTGGAATATGCCATGCTGCGCGAGGACGAACGGGTGCCTCTGCGCAATAAGGTGCTCAAGGGTCTCTATCCGCCGGGATCTACGATCAAGCCGATGCACTGCATGGCGTTCCTGCAGGCCGGTATCGATCCCAACGAGAAGATCATTTGCGGCGGTGGGCGCCGGATCGGCAATCGCTTCTTCAATTGCTGGAGCAACCACGGCGTGGTCGATATGGCCAAGGCCATCTACCAGAGCTGTGACAGCTATTTTTACCACTTCTCCCAGCAAATCGGTTTTGGCCCCATTGCACAGATGGCCGAAACCACTGGCCTGGGTCAGGAATTCCCGCTTCCGGTGACCAGCCAGTTCTACGGCACGGTCCCGAACCCGACCTGGAAAGAGAAGAAATACGGCGAGCCCTGGCGGTCATTCGACACTGTAAACTCCAGCATCGGTCAAGGATACTACCTGGTCAATCCGCTGCAATTGGCGGTGATGTCCGCCAGGTTGGCTACCGGCAAAAACCTGATGCCACGGCTCCGGCTCGACAAGAATGCACCGGCACCTGCAAGCCTCGGGTTCTCGCCGGAACATATCGAACACGTCCGGCAGGCGATGAGCGATGTCGTAAACGGACCCGGGACCGCGGGACGCGCACGGCTACCTCTGGACGACATCAAGATGGCCGGCAAGACGGGTACCGCGCAGGTGGTCAGCCTGAGCGTTTCCGATGGTCGTTCGGGTCCATGGAAATACCGAGACCACGGGCTTTTCGTGTTCTTCGCCCCGCTCGACAAACCCAAATATGCCGGCGCTGTCGTGATTGAGCATGGCGGCGGTTCGGGCGCTGCCTATCCGATCGCACGTGACGTAATGACCTTCCTGTTTGACCCCGCAAAGGGCTTGGAGGCGCTCAAGACCCTCGAAGAACAATGGGGCGGTACCGCGCAGCAACGGCTCTCGCGCAAATATGCCGCCTATGCTGCCGAGCGCGGGGCACAGGTCGAGCCGGCTCCCCGCCGCGACGAGGATATTTTCGACCGGGTGGATGCTGAGGCGAGACTTGCGGCACAGCAATCCGAAGCGCTGGCCGAGGAAGCAAGCACGAGCCGGAACGAAAGTACACGCGGCCCCGAAACTGATCGGGGCGCGCAGTGAACTCCATCATCCCTACACCCATTGCCCGGCAGCCTTGGGGCGTTCTAATTCCTTTGTTTCTGCTCGTTTCTTTCGGCGCTGCAGTTCTTTATTCCGCGGCCGGGGGCAGCTTTCAGCCTTTCGCTTCTTCGCATCTGATCCGCTTCGCGATATTTCTCATCGTGGCCGGTTTGATGGCGCTGTTCCCGCGCGATGTGGCGAAGTTCTTTGCCTACCCTGGCTACCTGGCCGTGCTGGTGCTGCTGATGGCGGTCGAAGCGGTCGGCGCGATGGGGGGCGGCAGCCAGCGGTGGCTGGAAGTCGGCCCGATCAGGTTACAGCCTTCTGAATTGATGAAGCCCGCCGTGGTCCTTGCCCTCGCAAAGTTCTATTCCGAACTGCCGGTCGGCATGGTGGGTACCTGGCGTTCGCTGGTCCCGGCTGGGGTTATCATTGCCCTCCCCGTTGGGCTCGTCTTGATGCAGCCCGATCTCGGCACCTCGCTGGCGATAATTTTCGGTGGCGTCCTGGTGATGTTCCTTGCGGGCCTGCCGATGCGATGGTTCATGGGCGGGGCCGCAGCCGGACTGGTAGTGATACCGCTGGCCTATTTTTTCGCTCTCAAGCCCTACCAGCAGCAGCGGGTGACGACCTTCATGGATCCTGAAAGCGACCCGCTCGGAACTGGCTACCACTTCAGTCAGTCCAAGATCGCAATCGGTTCGGGCGGGTTGACCGGCAAGGGATTCAACGAAGGTTCTCAAAGCCACCTCAATTACCTTCCCGAGCCACATACCGATTTCGTTTTCGCGACCATGGCCGAGGAATGGGGTCTGCTAGGCGGCATCTTCGTGCTGGTAATGTTTGGCCTGATCCTGGCTTGGGGTCTGCGCGTTGCGCGTCAGGCACGGCACCGGTTTGACCGATTGCTAGGCGCGGGGCTTGTCGGCACGATGTTTTTTTACATCGCCATCAACCTATTGATGGTGATGGGTCTGGCCCCCGTGGTGGGCATTCCCCTGCCCTTCATGAGCCACGGCGGCTCGTCCATGATGACGAACATGATCTGTCTTGGGGGTCTGCTGATGATCAATCGCTGGAACCGCCTGCGGACGGGCGACGGCATCGCCTGACTGGGCGTTACAATCCCCTCTTCCAATTGGCGCGACGCTCGCTATATGCAGCGCCTCGCGTGATTCGGAGGCTGCAAAGCACGACGCCGGATCACCGTTCCGCCAAGCCGGAATGTGGACGCATAGCTCAGTTGGTAGAGCAGCTGACTCTTAATCAGCGGGTCCTAGGTTCGAACCCTAGTGCGTCCACCATTTTCCTCTCTATATGATTTCGGATCGCCTGTCGGACGGGTGGCTTGATCAGATTTTCAGCCGCTCCTGTTCTTGCAATCACATTATAATGTGATACCTCTTTCGCATGAGCACATCCACTATCACACGCGTCCGTGAACTTATCGAGGTCGGACACATGACCCGCGCAGGCCTTGCCCGCGCAGCCGGGTTGCACTCCAACACACTGCGCGAATGCACTGATGCTGGCTGGAACCCGACTGCCGAGACTTTGTCCAAGCTGGAAGCATTCCTGGTGGAGAATGATGACCGGCCGGTCCTGGTAGGTGCCGAGGAGATCATCAACGAGGCACGCAACGGGCGCATGTATATCCTCGTCGATGACGAGGACCGCGAGAACGAGGGCGATCTCATCATCCCTGCCCAGATGGCGACGCCCGACGCGATCAATTTCATGGCCACCCACGGCCGTGGCTTGATCTGCCTGGCGCTCGACAAGGATCGAGTGGATGCCCTCGGTCTCGAGCCGATGACCCGTAACAACACCGAAAACATGCAAACCGCCTTCACTATCTCGATCGAGGCAAAGGAAGGCGTGACCACCGGCATTTCGGCCGCCGACCGCGCGCGCACCGTTTCGGTCGCCATCGACGCCGCCAAGGGGCCAGACGATATCGTCATGCCAGGCCACGTATTTCCGCTCGCAGCGCGCAAGGGCGGAGTCCTGGTCCGCGCCGGCCATACCGAGGCAGCGGTGGATATTTCGCGCCTTGCCGGGCTCAATCCGGCGGGCGTGATCTGCGAGATCATGAACGAGGATGGCACCATGGCCCGGCTCGAGGACCTGGTCAGCTTCGCCCGGATGCACAACCTCAAGATCGGCACAATCCGCGATCTCATCGAATACCGCATGCGGCACGATCACTTGGTCGAGCGGGTCGACGACAAGGCATTCGAGAGCGATTACGGCGGCCAATGGCGCCTGCTGACCTATCACAACAAGGTTGACGGGCGGGAGCATTACGTCCTGCAGAAAGGTCATGTGGTGCCGGGCGAACCCACCCTCGCCCGCGTCCACCCGATCTCGATCTTCGATGATGTGCTGGGGCAACCAGGCCCGCGTAAGCGCACCTTGCAGCGCGCCATGCAGGCGATCGGCGAGCACGGATCAGGAATTATCGTGATCATCACGGGAAGGCGCGCTTCGGGCAGCTACAGCGAGGAAGACGAGGTACGCAATGTCGGCATTGGTTCGCAGATTCTCGCCGACCTCGATGTTCACGAGATGATCCTTCTCAGCAATTCGCAACCCAATGTCGTGGCAATCGAAGGCTATGGCCTGGATATCGTCGACCACAAGCCCTTACCGGAGTAAACACATGTCCCGTTTCCTGATTGTCGAGGCCCGTTTCTACGACCATCTAAACGACATGCTCGTAGACGGCGCCCGCTCCGCTCTGGAAGCCGCAGGGCATGATGTTGAGGTACTGACCGTTCCAGGTGCGCTCGAATTGCCTGGCGCCATCGCCATGGCTGCAGAAAGCGGTGACTTCGACGGGTTCGTCGCCATCGGCGTGGTTATTCGCGGCGAGACCTATCACTTCGAAATCGTCGCCGGTGAAAGCGCGCGCGGTATCCTGGCGCTGACGATGGACGGGATAGCCATCGGCAATGGCATCATCACTACCGAGAACGAAGCGCAGGCGCTGGAGCGCGCCGATCCTGCGCGCAAGAACAAGGGCGGCGAAGCTGCGAATGCGGCAATGGCGCTTCTAGCCTTGCGGACTCGCTTCGGACGCTAGGAAAACCCGTCGAGGATGCCCTTCAGCCCAAGTGGCGCGAAGCGACCCAGGATCAACTGTTCGAACACCCCGATCCCTTCCGACCCATCGCTGCCCATGACCGAAACGGGAATTTGCACATGCAGGTTTTCGGGTTGGAGCGGGTCAACCTCGCCAAGTTCAATATCCTCGCGCTCTACCGCGAGTGCACCGTGGTATATCCCGTGCCCCCACTTGGGATGGGTGTAGCCAAGCCCTTTCATCTGGAACCGGCCAAGCGGTTCGAACTCGACCTGTTCGGGCGCGCCCATCAACGCCAATGACAGCGTGCCGCCACTGGGCCAGCGTGTGTCGCTTTCCAGACGCGTACGCATTCCTCCTTGCCCATCGGTTATCTCGCTCGCCTGCGCTCCGTCGGCTGCCCAGGCCGCGCGCGTATTCCAGGCTTCGCCATGGGTGTCGTTGTTGACGTGGAAGAATAGGCTGCCGCTGGGGAAATTGACCGGGGTCCATTGCCAGAAGAAGGACGGTACCTCGTGCCCTGGAACAGGTTGTGGGTCGCGCATACCGATCGGGCGGACGCCCCAGCTGCGGTCACGTGTACCTGTGGTTCCATCTGACAGTTCCTGCCGCTCGCCATCAACAGATATCCATCCCTGGTAACGGCCGTTCTGCGTCATCCTGGTGTAATCCATGAATGAGCGTGGCCCCATGCGATGCGTGAAACGCGGTTCCTCGATTGGGAACGCCCGCCCGGCAAAGGTGATATCGGCAGCGATGCCGTCGTGCTCCTCGACCACCATTCGCAAGGATTTCAGCGGCTCGACAACCTCTATGCGGATCGGCCCGACCGCCATGGACATGCGTTCCATGCCCAAGATGCAGCTGGCATGAAGGCAATGCTGCACACCGTCACGGATGACACAGAAATGCGCGTCGGCGATGTCGAGATGCGGGTAAACGCCAAATGCGGCGGCGAAAAACCCCCTGCCATCCGGCGCGTAGCCATTGAAGAAATAGCGATCGTAGAAATTGCGATCGGTGCCGGCATAAGCAACCGGCTCCGCAGTCTGGTGGATCGGGTACTCGTCACCCTTGCTAAGCGCCATCGCATTGCTCCTTCAAAGTAGCCAGGCTGTCATGCTCCAGCGCAAGTGCGCAGGCGCCGCGGGCCATCGACAGGAAATTGGCATCGCCGCGTTCGGTCCGCTCGACAAATGCTGCACTGAAAACGGCAGTGGTCAGTCCGCTCAGCGCGCCGCGCCGATAATCACTCCAGATGCCGTCCCGCGTGAGCGAGACTCCGCGCTGCCCCATTTCGACGCAGTAGAGGTCAAGCAAATGGTCTTCATGCGCGTCTCGCAATTCCTGCCCGATGCCGCAGCCAAGGAAGTAGCCGATATCGGTCAGAGGTTTACCTGGGCTGACCGTCTGCCAATCGAGGATGGCAGCCGCTTCGGCTCCGTTGCAAATATCGAATAGCATGTTGTCGAGCCGGAAATCGCCATGCACCAGGCCTGTCGGCTCCTCCTCACGCATTGCAAAGATGCAATCGCTAAGCGCTGCAGCATCTTCGCTCAGGGCCATGAATTCAGGTTCAAGCAGGTCGGCATAGCGTTCGCGCCAGACCGCCTGGGCTTGCGGGTAGAGTTCGCGCAATTGCGCGGTGAGCTCGGGTTGGACCTGCAACCAGTCGCGTCCGAGGATATCCTCGTTGCGCCACGAAGGAGCATGGATCGCCGCCGCTTGCCTGATCGCGGCCTCGGCATCGCCCAATGTGCAGCCGGCAATCTGGTCTCCACCGCGTGCGGGTCCCAGATCTTCGAACAGGAGGAGGAACTCGCTGCCATCTTCGGATAGGCCGGTAAAATGAACTTCCGGCACCCGGACATCGAGCAAAGGCGCGATCTCGCGGTAAAATCGCACTTCCTTGGCGTAGAGGCCCATCAGAGCGGCCGTGCCCCTGCTGGTGGCATCGGCTGCAGGGAACTTGGCTGCGAGGGTTGCGCGTACAGTCCCGGCCTCGCTCGTAGAGAGTGAGAACCGGACGCTATCGGCGACCTGCCCGGTGCCGATTGGGACCCACTCGACCGCGTCGATATGCACACCGAGCGTTTCGCTCAGCCAGCCCGGCGTCACTGCGTCGGGATGCGTCGGAAATTCGGCCATTCCCTTCCCCTCGAGGAGAGGGACTATGGGCCTTCGTGCGATAGCTGCCAAGATGCCTCGAACACGGCACCTTGGCTGTAGTTCAGCGGGCCAGTCTTCCGAAACAGGCGGCGCCGGCGTAATGTGCGCTGCTGCCGAGTTCTTCCTCGATCCGGATCAACTGGTTGTATTTCGCCAGCCGGTCCGAGCGGGCGAGCGAGCCGGTCTTGATCTGTCCGCAATTGGTCGCCACCGCGAGGTCGGCGATGGTCGCATCCTCGGTTTCGCCCGAACGGTGGCTCATCACACAAGTATATCCTGCGCGGTGGGCCATATCGACCGCCTCCAGCGTTTCGGTCAACGTACCGATCTGGTTGACCTTGACCAGGAGCGAATTGGCCAAGCCTTGTTCGATGCCCATCGCCAGGCGTGCCGGGTTGGTCACGAACAAATCGTCACCGACCAGCTGTACGCGGTCGCCGATGGCATCGGTCAGAGCTTTCCAGCCTTCGAAGTCGTCCTCAGCCATGCCGTCCTCGATCGAGCGGATCGGATAGTCGGCGCACAGCTTTGCCAGGTAGTCGGCCATTTCCTGGCCGCCCAGCGACAAGCCTTCACCCGACACTTCGTATTTTCCGTCGCGGTAGAATTCGGTCGAAGCGCAATCGAGTGCCAGCGCAACCTGTTCACCCGGCTTGAACCCGGCCTGTTCAACCGAACGCATGATGAAGTCGAGCGCATCGCGTGTGCTGGAAAGATTGGGAGCGAAACCGCCCTCATCGCCGACCGAGGTCGACAGGCCCTTTTCCGCCAGCCCCTTCTTGAGCGTATGGAAGATTTCGGCGCCCCAGCGCACCGCCTCGGTCAGGCTATCGGCGCCGATCGGCATGACCATGAATTCCTGGATGTCGATCGGATTATCGGCATGTTCGCCGCCATTGACGATGTTCATCATCGGCACCGGCAGGACGTGCGCGGATACTCCGCCGATATAGGCCCACAGCGGCAGGCCCCGTGCTGCAGCGGCGGCCTTGGCAACCGCCAGGCTGGTGCCGAGAATGGCATTGGCGCCAAGCGATGCCTTGTTCTCGGTCCCGTCGAGATCGATCAGCACCTGGTCGAGATCGCGCTGGTCCTCCGCATCAAGACCCAGCAAAGTGTCGGAAATAGTCCCATTGACCGCGTCGACGGCCTTTCGCACGCCCTTGCCCAGGTAGCGCCCCTTGTCGCCATCCCGCAGTTCGACTGCTTCGTGTGCGCCGGTCGAAGCGCCCGAGGGGACGGCGGCGCGGCCGAAACTGCCGTCTTCGAGCAGGACGTCGACCTCCACCGTGGGGTTGCCCCGGCTGTCCAGGATTTCGCGAGCGTGAAGATCGATGATGGCAGTCATGGGATAATTGCTCCGGCGCGCAGGTGTTGTGTACTGGTAAGACACCCCCATATAGGGTATAGGTGAGCGCTCTATGCAACGGAACTATACGGTGCAAGCGGCGTTGGACCCGTGCATGCGTATTTATCGAAGCGCAGTTATCACAACGTCTAACGGAGGGATCCCGACATGGCCAAATCAGCAAGCAGTTCGGGCGGTTCAAAGTCGACCGCCAAGTCGAAGAACACCACCAGCAAATCGGCAACGCCGGCACAGGAACCTGAAGTGATCCAGGCGACCGCACACCGCGACGAAGCCAAGACGCGTTTCAACGCGGCGCTCGACGAAGCCAAGGCCGCTGCTGCCGCGCTCAAGGCAGAAGCAGGCCAGGTCGTTGGCACCTATCGCGACCAGGCCAAGGGCCGCAGCAGCGATCTCGCCACTGACGCGCGCGCCTATGGCGAAGAAGCCAAGGTAAAGGCGAGCGAACTGGCGGTCGAGGGCAAGCACAAGGCCAGCGAAGCGCTGGCTGCACTCAGCCGCCTGGTTTCCGAAAATGCCACACAGATCGACGATCAGTTCGGTCCCAAATACGGCGACTATGCTCGCAATGCCGCTCGCTCGCTGGAAGAAAATGCTGCCAAACTCGAAGCCAAGAGCATCGAGGAACTCGGCGAGGACACTCGCGAAATGGTTCGCAAGAGTCCTGGCACGGCGCTCGGCATCGCAGCAATCGGCGGTTACATCCTTGCCCGTCTCTTTCGCCGTTAAGCGTTGAAGGGGACTGCGCGAATGCTGGATGATGCCGTAGACGACGCGCATCCGAAAGAGCTGGAAACAGCGCCTGGACCTGACGGCGGCGGTGATGAGCCCCCGCCGTTCGGTTCGCTGGCAGATGATGTCAGTGCCCTGTTCGAAGACGGTAAGACCTATCTCGAAGCCGAGGTGGCCTTTCAAAAAACGCGGGTTGCCTATGTCGGTGACAAGGCCCGCGAGGGTCTCGTCTTCGGGCTTGGCGCTCTGGCGTTTCTGCATCTGGCGCTGATTGGCCTTGTTATCGGCCTTATCTTCGCTTTGGCCCCCTATCTCACGGCATTCGGATCGACTGCAGTGGTGGTCGGCATCTTGCTGATCGGCACAGTATTCTTCGCCCGGCGCGCCTCGCGCAGATTCGGCGATCTTGGTGACGCTTTCACAGATCCGGCGGAGCGTAATGAGCAGGATTGACCAACAGCTGCACGAAGATCGCCTGCTGCGCAATGCCGCGCGGGCACTGGTCGATGCCGATATTGCGCGGGTGAAGGCCGATCTCGACAGCGGCAGTCTTGGCCGCCGCGCAGTGGCACGGATCAAGGACGGTGCCGAGGAGTTGCTCGAAACAGCCAGCGATGCTGCCGAATCGAAACCGGGCGTCCTGGCAGCACTCATCGGAGCGGTGGTACTGTGGTTCGCCCGAAACCCGATCTTCGAGGCCCTCAGAGACCCTGATTACGACGCTGAGAGCGAAGAACACCAAACCCCGAACCCCAAATCGGAGATATAATATGACGACGACCGAAGAAACCCGCGACGCCCTCCGTAAACGCATCGAAGAAGGCCAGGCGCGCCTGGCCGAGCGCGATTGGGCAGCCGATGCGCAAAAGGCAGCCGACAGTGCCAAGGAGTTCGTGCGCGAACATCCAATCGCCACTGTTGCCGGGGTCGCTACCATCGGCCTGTTGATCGGCGCTATGACCAGGCCAGGGCGCCGGCTCGGCAACCGGGCTGCTGATATGGTGACCTATGCCACAGAAGCTGGCGTTGCCTATGCGCTTGGCGTTATCGACGCGGCGGGCGACCTTGCTGGCGACGTCCGCGAAGCCAGCGTCGAGAAGATGGAAGATGTCGGCGATACCCTCGAGCGGACGAGCCGGAAGGCCAAGCGCGAGAGTTCCTATCTAGCAGCAACTGCACGCGATACCGTGCATGATCTTGGGCGCAAGGCGGGTCGCAAGGCCGGGCGCACCCTCCGTAACACGCGGAACCGGGTCGCCAGCTAACCCAAAAATATCCGCTTTCTTTCAGTAGACGGCGCGCGCTTGGCAGTTTGCCAGCGCG
>SHLU01000162.1 GCA_004282995.1 Sphingomonadaceae bacterium | reverse complement strand
ATCGAAGGCGGGTTCGAGAACCACGTGGGCTATTCCATCTCGGGGCGGACTTCCTCGGGCGTGCGGATTTTCAACGTTGCGAAGGGCGAACAGATCGTCGGCGCGGCGCTGATCGACGAGACGACCGAGCCTGAAAACGAGGCCGAGGAGGCTGTCGTCGAAGAGATGGTCGGTCGCCATTCGCCCGAAACAACGCCGGATACCACCATGGACCGCGACAGCAATGAGGGCGAGGAACCGCCTGAGTGACCTTCGTCGTCGAACCCAGCGGCCAGGCTTGCGGTGCCACGATCCGTGGCCTCGACCTGGCCGCCGGTTTCGATGACAAGATAATTGCCGACATTCGCGCCGCTTGGCTTGAACACCGCGTGCTCGCCTTCGTCGAGCAGAGCATGGATGATGATGCGCTGGAACGGTTCACGCTCGCCATGGGCGGTTTTGGCGAGGATCCGTTCTTCGCCCCGATCGAGGGCCGCAGTCACATAGCCGCAATTCGTCGCGAGGCTGATGAGAAGGCACCTCTGTTTGCTGAAAACTGGCATAGCGACTGGACATTCCTGCCTCGCCCCCCCGCCGGCACCTGCCTGCTGTCAATCGAAATTCCACCAATGGGCGGAGACACACTATTCGCTGACCAGATCCGTGCGTTCGCGGCATTGCCGGACGAACGAAAGGACCATTTGCGCTCGCTGACCGCGATCCACAGCGCCAAGCTCGCCTATGCGCCTGATGGCACATACGGCGAAAAAGACGTTGCCGCTGGCCGATCGATGGATATCCGTCCCGACGAAACTGCCAACCGCACTCAGACCCATCCATTGGTGCGCACTCACCCTGAGACTGGCGATGAAGCCTTGTTCTCGACACTCGGCTACATCATTGGCATCGAAGGGATGGATCAATCAGAGGCTATCGCCCTGCTATCAGAGCTCGCCCAATGGCAGACGCGCGACGAATTCATTTATCGCCACCGCTGGGAAGCCGACATGCTGGTGATGTGGGACAATCGCGCCGTACTGCACAAGGCCACAGGTGGTTACGAAGGCTACCGGCGCGAATTACACCGTACGACTATCGCTGCCACGCCGTAGAAAGCTGCGCGGCCAGAAGCGCCTGCACCACCCCGATCGCAATCAAAAACTGGCCGAGGTAATAGAGCGGCCATATCAGCATATCTGGCGCAGGCCCGAGATCAACAGGACCAATCTCGCTGAAGATGAGCAAGTCGGAAACGACGAACAATACCGCCCCGATCCCGACGCGGTAGCGCGAGAAGCTGCTCAACCACGCCGCGGCTGCCATACCACCCAGTGCAAGCCCGTAGAGCGCTATCTGCAAGCTGCCCGACAGCAACCAACACAAGAGCGGCGTGAACAGCAATAGCGTAACTCCGGCTCCCTTCTGACTGCTGGTCGGTTCTTCGCGTGGGTAGCGCAGGAAAAGGGCAATCACGGCAAGGTGGCCTGCGAAAAAAGCCGCGCCGCCATAGGTTAGGTCTATCTCTATCAGAGCATCCCCAAGCGCACCCAGCGCCAGGTAAATGGTGAGCAGGAGGCCATCCTGCCCCACCCCGCGCCACCATGCATAGGCAGCAAGCAACCCCACACCGCTGGCCTTGAGCATGATGAGCCACAACCCGCCGATGGGATTGTCACGCAGCAGGTAAAAGGCGATCGCGGCCGCCAGGCTCGCCAACAGCCACGGGCGATGATCAATCAATGCGTGTTTCGACATGTGCTTACCCGTCCCTACGCTTCTCTCCCCCTGCTAGGGCTTGATGGACCCGGGCGGCAAGCCTAACTGCGCCAGCCATGACCCATGATGTCCACATTATCGGCGGCGGCCTCGCTGGCAGCGAAGCCGCCTGGCAGCTCGCACGGCGCGGCGTGCGCGTGCGCCTGTCGGAAATGCGCGGATCGGGCGAGACGACGCCGGCCCACCAGACCGACGGACTTGCCGAACTGGTTTGCTCGAACAGTTTTCGCTCGGACGATGACACCAAGAATGCGGTCGGGCTGTTGCATCACGAAATGCGCGCGCTCGATAGTCTGGTGATGCACGCAGGCGAAAAGGCCCGCGTCCCCGCCGGTAGTGCCATGGCGGTCGACCGCGACGTCTTCTCGGCCGAGATCGAACGCACGCTCGGCGACCATCCGAACATTAAGATTGTGCGCGAACGCGTTGATGCTCTACCCGAAGCGGGCCTGACCATCGTCGCCACCGGCCCGCTCACAGCGCAGGCACTGGCCGACAGCATTGTTGCCGCGACAGGACAGGAACGGTTGGCATTCTTCGATGCCATCGCTCCAATTGTCCACCACGACAGTATCGACATGGACATCTGCTGGATTCAGTCGCGATGGAACAAACGCAACGAAGCCTCGAACGAGGACGGCGACTATATAAACTGCCCGATGACCAAGGAGCAGTATCTCGCCTTCCACCAGGGTCTGCTCGACGGCGAGAAGACCGAGTTTCGCGAGTGGGAAAAGGACACCCCCTATTTCGACGGCTGTATGCCGATCGAAGTCATGGCTTCCCGCGGGGTGGATACCTTGCGTTTCGGGCCGATGAAGCCGGTCGGCCTAGATAATCCGCGCGATACCACCCCCGAATTCCCGCAAGGCCGCTGGCCCTATGCGGTCGTCCAGCTTCGACAGGACAACAAGCTGGGCACTTTGTGGAACATGGTCGGCTTCCAGACCAAGCTCAAATACGGTGCGCAAATCGAGCTGTTTCGTACTATTCCCGGGCTTGAGAATGCCGAGTTTGCACGATTGGGAGGATTGCACCGGAACACGTTCCTGAATTCTCCCATGGTGCTCGACCGCCAGCTGCGATTGAAGGGCGGCGAACATATCCGCTTCGCCGGGCAGGTAACCGGCTGCGAAGGCTACGTCGAAAGCTCGGCTGTCGGTCTTCTGGCTGGTATGATGGTGGCCGCCGAACTGGCGAGCGAGCCGTGGCGGGAACCTCCGCGCACCACCGCGCTGGGCGCGCTGCTGGCGCATATTACGGGCGACGCCGAGGCTGAGACATATCAGCCGATGAACATCAATTTCGGACTGTTTCCGCCGCTGCACGAGGTCAAGAAGAAGCAGCGCAAGGAAGCCTATACATCGCGCGCCAAGGAAGACCTTGGAAGCTGGATCGCCGGAATGGAACGCGAGCCGGCCTAGCAGTTGCAGCGTTTTTTCGGCCTCCGCTTGGGGGCGGTAATGGCGAATTCGGCCTGAGTCAGTTCGAGGTCGCCATCGGCATCGGCCGCATCGAAACGGTTGGCTGTGGTAACGGCCCATTCCTCGAAGGTCAGCAGATTGTTGCCATCCGTGTCGAGCTTGCGAAAAGCGTCGGTGCGGGTGGACAGCATTTCGCGGCGCGTGATCTTCAGGTCGCGGTTGCGATCATATCGGAAGAACCGTCGCTGCTCGCGCGATAGCTCGGTTGCCTCGGGTGGTGCCGGACCTTCCAGCCCTTCGATATCGACTTCAGGCAATTCGTCCGGTTCCGGGGTTTCGACCGGTTCGGGAAGCGGAGGCGGCGCGCCTTTTTCGACTTCCGCTCGGCCTTGCCACCAGAAGACCCCGATACCAACGAGAAACAGCGCGACAACCGCGCCGAGAATCATGCGATTCATCGTGCGTCCCTTAATCGAGCGCTGTCCCTGCCGAACACCCTATCCTATCGTCCTGAAATTCCAACCCTAAGTGCCAGGGCAAGAGCTGCAGCACCGTCGAGCAAGGGCCGCCCTCGCGCTGTTGCGCGTCGGCCGAGCGCGGCGAGAACCTGAAACGGACGCAAGCTCCGCGGGAGGCTCGGTATCCCTGGCAGTTCGTCGGGATCGATCGATCTGACCAGTTCACGAGCCCCTGGATCGAGATGGCTTCCGAGGTCGCCCAGTGCCCACATACGCCCGGCCGCAAGCACCGCATCGGCATGGCTTTCTTGACCGAGCGTTTCGGCCACGGCGAGCCACGACGCCGCCCGGCCCGCCGAGAAAGCCTGTAGGGCAGGCACATCAAGAGCCTCGGCGGTGATGATCGCTTCCCAGCCATCGACAAGCCCCAGCAGACGATCCGGTTCGAGGCCAAGCGCACAAATTTCCGCAAGAAGAGGCTCGCCGCGAGGCCAGTCGGCAGCGGGCTTGGCGAACTGGTCGCGCCACCACGCCAGCTTCATTTGCGCAATGATCGGCTCGCTCGCCTCGGCCCCGGCCCGCGCGAGCCGTGAATCGAGCGCAAACACGGCGGCAATGGCCGGCCGCGAATCTGGTGCCGCATAACCAAGCGCCAGGCGCAATGGGGGAGGCAACAAAGCAGGATCGAGGGGTTCCACGCCCGAACCTTTCCGCTGTCGAGGGAGGCCGAGTCAAGCGCAGCATGGACCCGAAATGTCTTTCCTAAGCCGATCTTAACCGTCTGCTTACGTAACTCGCTTACTCAGTGTCGCTAAGTGCAAGGTGTGACTTGTTCCAAATTGAGAAGGTTTGACCCCATGGGTATCCGCACATTCTTCAAAAAGCTCGGCCGCTCGCAGAGTGGCAACGCTGCTTTGCTGGTGGCGCTTGGTATGCCCGTCCTTGTCGGCGGTACAGGCTACGCAGTCGATACGGCGCAGTGGTATTTGTGGAAGCGCGAATTGCAGCATGCGGTCGACCAGGCCGCGATTGCAGGTGCATGGGCAAAAGCGGAAAATCCTGGCGGATCAGGCTACATCGACCGCGCTGACCGTGAATATCAAGCCAATGTCGATCTTGTAGATCCGTTCGATAGCGGCGCTACGGTTACGCTCGAGGATTACGACGGCGGAACCGACAACTCGGTGCAGGTCACCGCAAGTGCGACCGGCGAGTTGGCCTTTAGCGCCTACATTCTGGGCCGCGCCACCACTGTACGTGCCACTGCGGTTGCCATTCATGAACCAGCCACGAGCTACAGACCTTGTCTTCTTGCCCTGGATAAATCAGCGGGCAAATCGGTCTGGTTCACCGGTGGTCCGACCGTAACTGCACAATGCGGCGTTGGCGCAATTTCTGATGCCGGCGACGCAATTGTCTTCGACGGCGGATCGGGAACATTTGATCTAGAATTTGTAGTCACCAGCGGTGGTCTCGATGACCCCCACCAGCATTCGAGCGGCGATGTAGTCATCGAAGAAATGGGAGATCTGGCTGATCCGCACGAAGGCTTGACCCCCCCTGACAATCCTCCCGCCCGCTCGCTCAGTTGCGC
>SHLU01000161.1 GCA_004282995.1 Sphingomonadaceae bacterium | reverse complement strand
CTTGCCGGTCTGGCCGACCTGGTAATCGTTGGGCACATAGCCTGCATCGACCGCGGCGCGGCTGGCGCCGATGCCGGCGCCCAGCTTGTCTGCCAGCGGGGTGATGACCTGTTCGAAGGTTTCTGCGTCCTTGAGTGCACGGCCACCAGAAACGATGACCTTGGCGCTGGTCAATTCGGGACGTTCGCTCTTGGCGATCTCCTGGCTGACAAAGGAGGACAGGCCGGCGTCGCCGGGACCCGAGATCGCCTCGACCGTACCCGATCCACCTTCGGTAGCGGCCTTGTCGAAGGCCGTGCCGCGCACGGTGATGACGAGCTTCTCATCGCTCGACCTGACGGTGGCGATGGCATTGCCGGCATAGATCGGACGGGTGAAGGTCTTGTCGCCTTCGACCGAGAGAATGTCCGAAATCTGCATCACATCGAGCAGCGCTGCCACGCGCGGCGCGATGTTCTTGCCGGTGGTGGTGGCGGGCGCGACGAAGGCATCGTGATGGCCCATCTGGTCAGCTACCAGCGGAGCGACATTTTCTGCCAGCGCATGCTCATAGGCGGGATCGTCGGCGAGATGGACCTTGCCGACACCGGCGATCTTGGCCGCTTCGTCGGCCACGCCAGCGCAGCCTGCGCCGGCGACCAGCAGGTGCACTTCGCCCATTTGCGAAGCGGCAGTGACGGCGGCAAGGGTTGCGTCCTTGACGCTCTGGTTGTCGTGTTCGACCCAAACGAGAGTTTTCATAACTGAATCCTTGTGTCCTGTGTCGGTCGCCTCAGGCGATGCCGAGCGCCTTGATCTTGGCGACCAGCGCGTCGACGTCTTCTACCTTCTCGCCAGCCTGGCGAACCGGCGGTTCGGCCACGTGGGTAGTGGTCAGGCGCGCAGTCGTGTCGACCCCGAAATCACCCGGCGTCTTGGTATCGAGCGGCTTCTTCTTGGCCTTCATGATATTGGGCAGCGAAGCATAACGTGGCTCGTTGAGGCGCAAATCGGTTGTGATGATGGCCGGCAGGGTCAGCTTGACCGTTTCGAGCCCGCCGTCGATCTCGCGCTTGACGGTAACAGCATCGCCTTCGACCTCGACCGTGTTGGCAAAGGTGCCCTGCGGACGTCCCATCAGGGCTGCCAGCATCTGGCCGGTCTGGTTCGAATCGTCGCTGATGGACTGCTTGCCGAGCATGACGATGCCGGGTTGTTCCTCGTCGGCAATGGCCTTGAGGATTTTGGCAACCGCCAGCGGTTCGACCTCGTCATCGGTTTCGACGAGGATTGCCCGGTCGGCGCCCATTGCCAGTGCCGTTCGCAGCGTTTCCTGCGCCTTGGCCGGGCCGATGGAAACTGCAATGATTTCTTCTGCCTTGCCCGCTTCCTTGATGCGGATGGCTTCTTCGATCGCGATTTCGTCAAACGGGTTCATGCTCATCTTGACGTTGGCGAGGTCCACGCCCGAACCATCGGCCTTGACCCGAGGTTTGACGTTGTAATCGATCACCCGTTTGACGGGGACGAGGATTTTCATGGGAGTTCCTTCCTCTGAACAAAAGCTTTGGCCACGGCCTAGATTGCGTTTACGTAAACGTCAAGGCGATCCGCGGCTCGCAGGGGTATCGGCTCAACACTTGGGAAACTCCTCGCGTTCCGCGAAGCCGAGGTCAACATCTTTGGCGCGTGGATGTGCTACACTTCTGCGTGAGCAATAGACCATGGGCCATTGAGGGGGATGATATCTTGGATAGGTGGAAGCTGATCGTAATGCCGCTTTTGGCGCTGTTTGCGCACCAGCTATCGGCACAGGAAACGCGCATGGGCGAGCAAGGGTTTGAATCGCCGCCGGCAACTATCGGACAAATGGATTGGTTGGTGGGCCAGTGGTTGGGGACCGGCATTGGTGGTGCGCCGGCGCAGGAAAGCTGGTTGCCCCCGGTCGGGCCGACGATGGTTGGCACCTTTGTGCAGGCAGATGCAACCGGGGCAATCCGTTTTACCGAGCACCTGTATCTGGCCGAGGAGGACGGAACGCTGGTGCTGCGGCTCAAGCATTTCAATGCCGACCTCACCGGGTGGGAGGAGAAAGGCGACATGCTGACCTTCCGTCTCGTAGCCGTCGAGCCATGTGCCGCCTATTTTCATGCGCTCACTTTGCGGTGCGCCGATCCGGACGATCCGGGTAGCGGCATCGTTGCAGCGGTGCGGATGAAGAGCGACAAGCCGGAACCACAGGAACTGGTGTTCCGCTTCGATGCTGCGGGCAAGTCCTCGCCGTCCCGCTGCCCGGATGCAATGACGACCCTCGACATCAACAAATGCTTTGCCGGAGTTCTTGCCCGCGCGGACGAGCGTCGCGCTCGCTATCTAGCTGCCGCGTTGGAACGGCATGAAGATCGCCCTGAACTTGTTGCCAAGATTGCAGCCAGCGATGCGGTATTCATCGCCTATCGCGAGGCAGAATGCGATGCCGTTCTGGAGGACTGGATGGAGGGTTCGGTACGAGGCTTCATGACGTTGTCCTGCAAGGTCGAGATGACCGATAACCGGTCCCACGCCATCTGGCAGAATTGGCTGACCTACATGGACAGCACGCCGCCGCTTCTGCCCGAACCCGGCCCGACGGAGTAGGCAGCAAAAAGCCGCACCGATCTGCACCGGCGCGGCTCTGGCATGTTCCGTTGTCGAGGTCGGCTAGGCCGCCTGCTTGACCTCGGCCACGATCTTGCGGGCGGCGTCGCCCAGATCGTCCGCACTGACGATGGGCAGGCCGGAATTGTTGAGGATTTCCTTGCCCGCATCGACATTGGTGCCTTCCAACCGGACCACCAGCGGAACCGACAGGTTCACGTCCTTGGCCGCCTGTACGATACCGTTGGCGATCACGTCGCATTTCATGATGCCGCCGAAGATGTTGACGAGAATCCCCTCGACCGCCGGATCCTTGAGGATGATCTTGAACGCCGCCGTCACCTTCTCGGTGGTCGCGCCGCCGCCAACGTCGAGGAAGTTGGCGGGGAAAGCGCCGTTGAGCTTGATGATGTCCATCGTCGCCATCGCCAGGCCGGCACCATTGACCATGCAGCCGATATTGCCGTCGAGCTTGATGTAGGCGAGGTCATACTCGCTCGCTTCGACCTCGGCCGGATCTTCCTCGGTCTCATCGCGCATCGCTTCCACGTCCTTGTGGCGGTAGAGCGCGTTGCCGTCGATGCTCATCTTGGTGTCGAGGACGAGCAGATTGCCGTCTTCGGTCTCGACCAGCGGATTGATTTCGAGCATCTCGCAATCGAGATCGACAAAGGCGGTGTAGAGCTGCTTGGCCAGCTTCTGCGCCTGCTTGTTGAGATCGCCCTTCAGGTTCAAGGCAAACGCCACCGCACGGCCATGGTGGGGCATGAAGCCCTGCGCCGGGTCGATGGTGATGGTGGTGATCTTTTCGGGCGTCGAATGGGCGACTTCCTCGATGTCCATCCCGCCTTCGGTGGAGACGATCATGCCGACCTGGCCGCTGGCTCGGTCAACCACCATCGAAAGGTAATATTCGCTTGCGATGTCGACACCGTCGGTGACGTAGAGGCGGTTGACCTGCTTGCCTTCGTCGCCGGTCTGCACGGTCACCAGCGTGTTGCCGAGCATTTCGCGGGCATTTGTTTCAACGGCTTCGATGCTCTTGGCGAGCCGGACGCCGCCGCTGGCATCGGGACCGAGTTCCTTGAACTTGCCCTTGCCGCGGCCACCGGCATGAATCTGGGCCTTGACCACATAAAGCGGGCCGGGAAGCTGCTTTGCTCCTTCGACAGCTTCCTCGACTGTCAGCGCGGCGTGACCGGCGGGAATGCCGATGCCGTATTTCGCGAGGAGTTGCTTGGCCTGGTATTCGTGGAGATTCATGGCGGGATCCTGTCGCTGGTGACTCGGGAGAAATCTTTCGCCGCGCCTAAGCATGGATCGGCGCGCTTGAAAAGTGGCTGCGCCGATAGCATTGCATGGCAGACATCATGATCGATCACACTCGCCTCCAGGCCATCGTCCGCGAAGCGGGCGCTATCGCCCACGCCCATTGGCCCGGTGCCGGCCATGCCCTGGAAAGCTGGGAGAAGCGGCCGGGCGACCCGGTGTGCGAGGCGGACCTTGCGGTTGACAGCTTTCTCAAGCGCGAACTGGGGGCGCTCCTGCCATCCGCCGGATGGCTGTCGGAAGAGACTGTGGACGCGCCCGGCCGGCTCGCCAACCGGTTGATATGGCTGGTCGACCCCGTCGATGGGACACGCGATTTCATCCGCGGACGCAGCGGCTGGGCGGTTTCTGTGGCGCTGATCAGCGAAGGTCGTCCGCTTATCGGTATGTTGTCGGCACCTGCGCGCGGGGAAGAGTGGATTGCGGTAGCTGGCAAGGGTGCTCAGCGAAACGGAACTGCTATCGAGGCTTCGCGGCGGGCCGATTTTGCCGGCGCCCGAGTCCCGGCCGACCAGTTGATGCAGGAAGACCGGCTGCTCGAAATGGTCGACAAGCCCAACTCCATCGCCCTGCGGGTTGCGATGGTCGCGGCCGGAGATGCCGATATCGTCGCCACCTTGCGATGGGGATTCGAATGGGACATCGGTGCCGCGACACTGATCGCGCGCGAGGCGGGGGCGGCCATCAGTGATGCCTTTGGCCAGCCGCTGGGTTACAACAAGCGCGATCCGCGCAGCTTCGGATTGCTGGTCACGGCGCCCGCCATCCATGCCGAGGCGGTGGCGCACCTGCAGGATCGCGCGAAACTGATCGCCGCCCGGAAAAGACCCGAAATCAGCAGCTAATCTCTATGCAAAGCAAAAGGGCCGGCATTGCTGCCGACCCTTCGCCTGGTGTCGCAAGCCTTGCTGGCTTGGCTTAGTTGCTCTTCGCCTTGCGGACATCGTCCTGGCTGACAGGAATGATCTTGATTTCAACGCGGCGGTTGAGCGGCTCGTTGATGCCGTCGCCGGTCTTGACGCGCAGATATTCATACTGCTCGCCGAAGCCCTGCGTAGCCATCCGCGACCGGGCAACCCCGCGCGCGGCGAGGTAATCGGCCACGGCCTGCGCGCGCTGCTGCGACAGGCGCATGTTGAAATCGGCCGAGCCGGTGGTGTCGGTGAATCCGTAGACGTCCACGAGGCTGTTGGGATATTTCTTGAGGCTCTCGGCCACCCGGTCGAGCGTAGCATAGAAGCTCGAATTGATGCTCGCCGATCCAGTCGCAAAGGTCACGCCGTCGGGCAGACGGACGAGAATTGCATTCTGGTCGCCCA
>SHLU01000160.1 GCA_004282995.1 Sphingomonadaceae bacterium | reverse complement strand
GCCGCCACGAGGTCCGCCACCGAACCCGCCGCCGCCGCCAGGGCCGCCACGAGGTCCGCCACCGAACCCGCCGCGATTGCCGCCACCGCCGCGATCGCCATAGCCCGGACCGCCGCCGGACCGGTCAGACGGGGGGCTTCCGTAATCGCCGCCGCCGCCGAAGGGATCAAAGCCCTCTTCTCCGAAACCGTCCCGCTTGTCGCGTCCACGACCGCGACGTCCTCTGTCGTAACCCATAATTAAATCAGTACCTTACTTCGTTCGCCCCATCGGTTTTCGAAGATCGGGGGGCCGAGCGACATGGCGCCCCCAATCCGGTCAGGTGCGAGCAACGGAGGTTCACGACCTCCCAAGTTCCCACCCTGGTTCAGGCAAACCATAGCGAAGAATGGTCCTGGACGCGAATGATTTAACAATGCACCGCAGTATCGCGAAGTAACGTGTCGCTCCGATACCCACGACGTTGACCTGCCAGAAGCGATTTCACGGCCAATCATGCTTGCGTAACGGGGCCGGCTTGGGCAAGAGCCTCGGCATGGATATCATGGCTTTGCTTTCCGACCCCGCCGCCTGGGCCGCGCTCTTGACCCTCATCGTGCTGGAGGTGGTGCTCGGGGTCGACAACCTTATTTTCATCGCCATCCTTTCGAACAAGCTGCCCGAACACCAGCAGCAAAAGGCCCGGCGGATCGGCCTCATCCTCGCTCTTGTCATGCGCTTGGGCCTGCTGACGCTGATCGGCTGGCTGGTAACCTTGCAGACGCCATTGTTCGATCTCGGAATCCAGGGCGACATCAATGATTATTCCGGTACGCCAAACTTCGAGACGGCCTTTTCGGGACGCGATCTGATCCTGTTGGCAGGCGGCCTGTTCCTGCTGTGGAAGGCGACCAAGGAAATCCACCATAACATGGAACCGACCGAGCACAGCGACAATGTCCTGAACAAACACAAGAGCGCAGTGCAGCTCACATTCGGTGCCGCCATCGCCCAGATCATCGTGCTCGACATGGTGTTCTCAATCGATTCAATCCTGACCGCGGTAGGCATGACCGACGAGCTTCCCATCATGATCACGGCGGTCGTGATCACCGTGGGCGTCATGCTGGTGGCAGCCGATCCGCTCGCCAAGTTTATCGAGGACAATCCCACGCTGGTGATGCTCGCCCTCGCGTTCCTGGTCATGATCGGGGTGGTGTTGGTTGCCGATTCCTTCGGCTTCCACGTACCGAAGGGTTACATCTACGCCGCAATGGGCTTCTCGGTCGGGGTGGAAGTCCTCAACATCTGGAAGCGAAACCGCTTGCGAAAAATGACCCCGGAGGCACCCGCGTGAGCGATTTTCGTCGTCTCTCGGACACGATGCTTGCCAGTCCGCAGATCACCCCTGCCGATTTCGCGGCAGCGAAGGAAGCGGGCGTGGTGTTGATCGTCAACAACCGGCCCGACGGGGAAGAACCGGGCCAGCCGGCAGGTGCCGAGATCGAGCAGGCCGCACGGAACGCCGGGATCGGCTATACTGCCATCCCGGTCACCTCTGCCGGACTGAGCCATCCGCAGGTCGAAGCCATGCGGCAAGCGATCGATGCCGCCGAAGGGCCGGTCCTCGGCTATTGCCGCTCGGGCACGCGCTCGACATTATTGTGGTCGCTGGCGCGAGCCAGCGCCGGTGACGACCCCGAGGCAATCGCCGCTGCTGCCCGCGAGGCCGGCTACGATGTTGGCCCTGTGCGGCAAGCGATGGACATGCTCTCCGCGCAAGCCAAAGACTGAACCGCAGCGTCGACGAGTTCCGGCGCGCTACCTACTTGCGATAGTCTAGCGGCGGGTCACGGTCGCCGAGCAGCGAAACGTACTCGTAGTTTTCGCCCCGCGACGCCTCGAACTCGGCCTTCGCCTGAGCCACCAATTGCGGATTGGTGAACAGTTCGGCCGCCATGAGCGCCATTGTCTTGGCCGCCACTTGCGTGCCCTTGGCGCCGATCGAATGCCCGCTTGCCGCCACCGCTTGCCAGCTATGAGCGCTGGTGCCGGGAACCCAGGTTGCGGTCCTGACCCCGACCGTGGGCGTGGCCCATGATACGTCGCCGACGTCGGTCGAGCCATAGCCGAGGGTCTTGCCGTAAGGCTGGATCTCGGACGCCGATTCGAGCGGCAAGGCGCCCTCGCCCAGGCTTTCGCTGATTTTCGCAGCCCAAGCACGCTCTTCTGCAGTGTACTCGACCCCGCCGACCTCGCGCAGCTTGGCGTCCATCACCTTGGCCAGCGTCTCGTTGACGAGCAGCGGATTATTGCCGTGGATGATCTCCCATTCGATCTGCGTGCCGGTGCCAAGCGCTGCGCCGCGCGCGGCATCTTCCAGCCGGGTCCACAAGGCACGCACTTCGTCAGCATCCGAATGGCGGACATAATAAAATGATTCGGCAAAGTCGGGAATGACATTGGGCGCAGCGCCGCCCTGGGTGATGACGTAATGGATGCGCGTATCCATGCTGGTGTGCTCGCGCATCATGTTGACCATCATGTTCATCGCCTCGACCCCATCGAGCGCGCTGCGACCGCGCTCCGGCGCGCCGGCGGCATGGGCGCTGACGCCTTTGAAGCGGAACTTGGCCGAGCGATTGGCTAGGCTGGTGCGCGCTGCTGCACTGTTGCGATCGGCCGCGTGCCAGTGAATCGCCACGTCGACATCATCGAACAGTCCGGCACGGGCCATGTAAACCTTGCCCGAACCGCCTTCTTCTGCGGGTGTGCCGTATAGCCGGATGCGGCCTGGTGTTCCGGTCGCCTCGAGCCAGTTCCTGAGCGCAATCGCCGCGGTCAGCGAGCCGGCCGCGAACAAATTATGACCACAAGCATGGCCTGCACCTTTGTCCTCCATGACTTCGCGGCTGGCCGACAACGACTGGCTAATTCCCGGAAGAGCATCATATTCGGCCAGCAGCCCGATCACCGGCCCACCCTTGCCCCACTCGGCCACGAAGGCGGTCGGAATACCGGCGACCCCTTCGGTTACCGAGAATCCCTCGCGCCGCAACTCGTCCTGCAGCAGGTTGCTCGAGCGCAATTCGAGATAGCCCAGTTCAGCCCAATCCCAGATCTGCTTTGCCACCCGCTGGGTCCGTTCGGCCTCCGCCTCGACCGCATCGACGGGATCGGTGACGGTTTGACCCAAGGCTGGGGTGGCAACGGCGAGCGCGCAAATCGATACGAAACGGATCAATTTCATGGGGCAATCTCCTCAGCCGCCTTCTTGCCGCGTGGGGCGCGAAATGGGAAGGCGCGCTCGACACATTCCCTCCGACGTGGCAATCGCGCCACCCATGGATCCATTGCAGATCGTCGGCTCGCTTGTCGCAATTCTGGCCCTGGTCGGACTGGCTCGATGGCTCGGGCTGGGCCGCGAACCGAGATTGACCGATGAAGACGCAGCGCGGCGCGCCGCCGACGAGGCGATAGCCGGCTTCGTTCCGATCCGTTGCGGGCTCGAGCGGGAAGGTCGCGGCGCGCTGCTGGAGGATGCCGGGGGACGTATCCTGCTACTCAAACCGCATGGCAGTTTCTTCGCTGGCCGCGTGCTCGGGTCCGCGACGCGCGCCGACCGCGCCGATAAATCCCTCTCCATCGACAGTGGAGAGCGTCGTTTCGGCAGGGTCACTCTCGTACTCGAAGATGCGGCGTATTGGGAACAGGCTATCAATCGGCTAGAAGGTGCAGGCGATGCCTGACTTTTCACCAACCCAGTATGCCGTTCCCGGTTTCGTGCTGCTGGTTCTGATCGAGATGATCTGGGCCTGGCGGCGAAGGCCCGATGCCTATGAACCACGCGACACCCTGGTCAGTCTAGCCTTTGGCCTCGGCAGCACAATCGCGGGGGCACTGTTTGGCGGCTTCGCGCTGCTCATCTTCATCGCGGCTTGGGAATATCGCCTGGTCGATTTCGGGCCCGCGTGGTGGACGGTCTGGTGGGCATGGCCGCTGTGCTTCGTACTGGACGACCTGAAGTATTACTGGGTCCACCGCGCCGGCCACCGGGTGCGCTGGTTCTGGGCCAGTCACATCAACCACCACTCGAGCCAGCATTACAATCTGAGCACTGCGCTCAGGCAGACCTGGACCGGGGCATTCACCCTTGGCTTCGTCTTTGCCCTGCCACTGGTGTTGCTGGGCTTTCACCCGGCAATGATCGCGATCTGCGCCGGGTTCAATCTGATCTACCAGTTCTGGATACACACCGAAGCGATCGGCCGGCTGCCGCGGTGGTTCGAAGCGGTGATGAACACGCCCAGCCATCACCGTGTGCACCACGCCACCAACCCTCGCTATCTCGACCGCAATTACGCCGGTGTCTTTATCGTCTGGGACAAGTTGTTCGGCACCTTCGAACCCGAACGCGACGATGAGCAGATCCGCTATGGCATCGTGCGCCAACTCGGCAGCTTCAACCTGCTGTGGGCGGTGTTTCACGAATGGATCGGCATGGTCCAGGATATCTGGCGAAGCCCGTGGAAGCACAAGCTTTCATACCTTTTCCGCGAGCCGGGCTGGACCCATGACAACAGCCGCGACACCTCCGACACCATCCGTGCGCGCTGGCGGGAACGCAGCGGTGGGCAGGAACCGGCAGACGACAAGAAGCCGATTGCAGCCAGGGAGCAGGCTGCCTAACGCTCATCCTTCAGAGGAGTGAGCGGATGGATCAGTATGATTATATTGTCATCGGAGGTGGCAGCGCCGGGAGCGCTGTAACCGGTCGGTTAACCGTCGATGGCTCGCACCAGGTCTGTCTGGTCGAAGCCGGCGGCCGTAACAACAACATGCTGGTAAAGACGCCGGGCTTCATGCCCTTCCTGCTCAAGAACACCAATTACCGCTACGACACCGTTCCCCAGAAAGGGCTGAACGGACGCGTCGGCTACCAGCCGCGGGGCAAGGGCCTGGGCGGATCGAGCGCCATCAATGCCATGGTCTATATCCGCGGCAATGCCTGGGATTACGACAATTGGGCCGCGATGGGCTGCGATGGCTGGTCCTATAATGACGTGCTGCCGTGGTTCAGGAAAGCCGAGGCCAACGAACGCGGAGCCGATAAGCATCACGGTGAAAGCGGTCCGTTGTTCGTATCCGACCAAGTCTACGCCAACCCGACCAGCCATGCCTTTGTCGAAGCCGCAACGCAATTGCAGCTCCCGCGCAACGACGACTTCAATGGCTCACGCCAGGAAGGGTTCGGCCTCTACCAGGTGACCCAGCGCAAGGGGGAAAGATGGTCGGCTTCGCGCGCCTACGTCGAACCGGTGCGCAACGCGCCCAACCTCCATATCCGTACGCGAACGC
>SHLU01000159.1 GCA_004282995.1 Sphingomonadaceae bacterium | reverse complement strand
CGCGACTAGCAATCGTACCGATGGTGCTTGAAGCCCGCGGGCTCGACGTCACGCCAGCCACCCGCGACCGAGTTGCGGAGCTCGGTGACGAACACGGCGCACGTATCCTCCAGCGCATCCTTGACGACGAAATTCGGCACGTCGGGTTTGGCACCAAGCACTTTGTCAGACGCGCGCAAGCCCTTGAAGAAACGCCCCAGAATCACTGGAAAGCGCTGGTCGAATCGCATTTTCGGGGAACGCTTAAGCCGCCTTTTAACGACTCGGCGCGTCTTGCAGCCGGTTTGTCGCGAGACTTCTACGCTAGCCTTGCGTCCTAAAACCTTTGTCCGGATAAGCAGGAACACACAGAACGCGGGTTGGTTCCCGATGTTTTCAAGAACGAGTCAGGGCGGCAGGGGTCGTCGCCAGATAAAGGACGGGTTGTGATCGCTTATTCCAGGATTATCCTGCAACGCGCTGCATTTGCGCTTGCTGCAATCGGCTTGATTGCCACTACTCCGGCACAGGCAAATACCGCCACCGCCGCCGCTCCCGAGGTCGCCGCTCACGCTAATGCAGCTGAGACTCCGCTTGGCCAGGGTGACAAGCAGTTCCAGGAATTGTTTGCGAAGTGGGAAAAGCTTGACCGCAATGCGGGCGCTTCTTCGGTGAAGGCCGTTGTTTCCATCCCTTCGCGCATGCCGCTCGAAGATGCCACGCTGACCAGCGATTTCGGCATGCGTGACCACCCGGTCCTGCGCAAGCGCGCCCGGCACAAGGGTGTCGACCTGGCTGCAGCGACCGGAACCCCGGTCTATGCCACCGCCGATGGCCTGATCGAGATGGCCAAGTGGTATTCGAGCTATGGCAACTACATCCAGATCGGCCATGGCAACGACCTCGAGACGCGCTATGCCCACCTGTCGCGGATCGCGGTGTCCGAAGGCGAGATGGTCCGCAAGGGTGACCTTATCGGCTACGTCGGTTCAACCGGTCGTTCAACTGGCCCGCACCTCCATTACGAAGTGCGTATCGCAGGTGCTGCGGTGAACCCGATCCCCTATATGGTCGAAAGCGAATCGCAGGTTGCCTTCGCACGCGCCACCGGTCGTGAACTGGCGGTCGGCGGCGACTGATAGAATTTCGGCCCGCCTTCAAGCGGGCTTCGGACACTTTGGAGAGGGTGTCCTGATTGGGCGGCGGGCAGAAATGTCCCGTCGCCTTTTTTCATGCCAGCCTGACTTCCCGGCTGTTCGCGCGGTCGGCCAAGGGCTACGTGGGAATTAAGCTTGCCCCTCTTCGGTTGCTGTATAAAACTCGTGTCCCGAGGAGAGGGGACCACTCATGCATCCGATACAGCACGCGAAGACGCGCCCGGACCATCCCGCGATCATCATGGCGAGCTCCGGCGAGACCGTAACATTCGGCGAGATGGACGCGACAGCCAATCGTTTCGCGCAATTGCTGCGATCACGCGGGTTGAAGAGGGATGATGCAGTCGCGGTGCTGATGGAAAACAACGCGCACTACCTGCAACTGGTGTGGGGGTCACAGCGCGCAGGCACGATGTTGGTGCCTATATCCACTCGCCTCACCGCCCCTGAACTCACCTATATTCTCAACGACGCGCAAGCCAGGCTGCTGATCACCTCGACCCACTTCGCCGAAGTGCTCGATGGTATCCGCACCGAATGTCCGGATTTGCCGGTGCTTGTCGCTGGCGGCGACGACGGTGACAGTCTCGAAACCGCGCTCGCCGAACAGACGAGCAAACCGATTGCCGACCAGGCCCCTGGCCTCGTCATGCTCTACAGTTCCGGCACGACCGGACGGCCCAAGGGAATCCGCCCAGCTCCGCCCGAAGATCTGGACATCGAGGCGGTCAACCCGTTGGTCGGGCTAGCGGTGATGGGCGCAGGTATGCCGACCGACGGATCGATGGTCTATCTGTCGCCAGCCCCGCTCTATCACGCTGCCCCGATTGGCTGGTGCTCAACTGCTCACCGGCTCGGCGCGACCATTGTCGTGATGGAAAAATTCGATCCTGAATTCGCGCTCGCGACGATCGAGAAATACAAGGTCACCGACAGCCAATGGGTGCCGACCCACTTCGTGCGGATGCTCAAGCTGGATCCGCAGGTGCGCGAGAAATACGACCTGTCGAGCCATCAGCGCGCCCTGCACGCTGCTGCGCCGTGTCCCGTTCCCGTGAAACAGGCGATGATCGACTGGTGGGGGCCGATCGTGAATGAATATTATGCCGGTTCAGAAGGGATCGGGATGACGCTGATCCGCAGCGTAGACTGGCTCACCCATCCCGGCTCGGTCGGGCGGGCGATCCACGGCACGCTGCATGTCTGCGGACCGGATGGCGAGGAAGTGCCGCCAGGCACCGATGGCCTGATCTATTTCGAGAACGACATCTTGCCATCCTATCATAACGATCCCGACAAAACCGCCGATGCAATGCACCCAAAGGGTTGGATGACGCTGGGCGACATCGGTCATGTGGACGAGGACGGCTTCCTGTATCTGACCGACCGCAAGAGCCACATGATCATATCGGGCGGGGTCAATATCTACCCGCAGGAAATCGAAAACCTGCTGGTCACTCATGACAAGGTTATGGACGCCGCGGTGATCGGAGCGCCCGATGCCGATCTGGGTGAAAAAGTGGTGGCAGTGATCCAGCCGGTCCACATGGATGACGCCGGCGAGGCGCTTGAAAGCGAGTTGCGCGACTTCCTTGCCCCGCAACTGGCGCGCATCAAGATGCCACGCCTGTTCGAGTTTCGTGCTCAGCTTCCACGCGAAGCCAATGGCAAATTGTACAAGCGCGAACTCCGCGACGAATTTGCAGCGCGCGCGCAGGAACAGGCTTGATGGCTGAGAGCAGCGCGCCCGTCCTGCCTTCTGCCACTGCGCACGAGGTGATTGACCCGCACAGCTACGCCGCTTGGGACCCACTGCTCGACACATTCGACCGGCTGCGCGAGGAAACGCCGGTTGTGCGCATCGAACCCGACGAGGAAGGCCTGTTCGAACCGTTCTGGCTGGTGACGCGCTATGACGACGTCATGCGCATGAGCAAGGACAACGCCACCTTCCTCAACAATCCGCGTCCGGTGGTATTCAGCCTCAACGCGGCCATCGAATTTTCGCGCCAGGCGACCGGCAGCAATATGTTGGTGGATTCGCTGGTGGTGTTCGACGCTCCCATCCATCCCAAGTACCGGCGCCTGACGCAGAAATGGTTCATGCCGCGCAATCTCGCCCGGCTTGAAGGCGAGATCCGCAATCTAGCCAAGCGCACCGTCGACCGACTGGTCGAATCGGGTCCGCAGGGTGATTTCTGCAAGCTCGTTTCTGCGCCCTATCCGCTGCATGTGGTGATGCAGATCCTGGGGGTGCCAGAAGAAGACGAGCCTCGTATGTTGATGCTCACCCAGCAGATGTTCGGTGGCCAGGATGCCGATTTGTCGGGTTCGGGCATGGACAATATGACGCCCGAGCAGGTGTTGGAGCTGGTGGCCGGCGCGGTTAGGAGCTTCGAGCATTACTTCGCCGAGATCGCCCGCGCACGCCGCGCCAATCCCACCGAAGACGTGGCCAGCGTTATCGCCAATGCCGAGGTCGACGGACAGTTGCTGCCCGAACGCGACATGGCCGGCTATTACATCATCGTCGCCACCGCCGGCCATGATACCACCTCGGCCAGCACTGCGGGCGCGATGCAGGCGCTCGCGCAAGACCCCGAGCAATGGGCGCGGGTGCGAGCCGACCGTTCGCTATTACCGGGAATTGTCGAGGAAGCGATCCGATGGACCACTCCGGTGCAGCATTTCATGCGAACTGCGGCGGAAGATACCGAGCTTGGAGGACAGAAAATCGCCAAGGGCGACTGGCTGATGATGAGCTATGTGGCCGCCAACCACGATCCGGCGCAGTTCGAAAATCCGCGCCGCTTCGATGCCGCGCGTTCGCCGAATCGGCACCTGGCCTTTGGTGCCGGCGCGCACCAGTGTCTCGGCCTTCACCTTGCCCGGCTTGAAATGAGGATCCTTTTCGAGGAACTGCTCGACCGGATCGAGACCGTTGAACTGGCGGGCGAACCGCAGCGCTCGGTCTCCACTTTCGTCGGTGGACTCAAGACCCTTCCCTTGCGAATTACCGTGGCGGGGGAAAAGACATGAACGACGCACTCGACTTCAGCGGCAAGCAGGTTCTGATTGTCGGCGGCTCCAGCGGGATCGGCAATGCCATGGCGCAGCTGTTCCGCACACACGGAGCCGAGGTCCATGTCTGGGGCACGCGCGCCTCTGCCCAGGATTATGCCGACGAGTCCGGCTCCGACCTTTCCGGACTCGTCTATACACAGGTCGATGTCAGCGATCCGGCGCAGGTCGAAGCTGCACCCGGATTCGAAAGTCTGGATGTCCTGGTGTGCTGCCAAGGTGCAGTTGAATACCGCCGCGCCGAATTCGACCGCAATGGCTGGGACCGCGTGCTGGCGATTAATCTCAGTTCCATCATGGACTGCGCGCGCAAGTTTCGTTCTGCGCTCGCTGAAGCAAGTGGATGCCTGATCGCTGTCAGTTCAACCGCCGCGTTTCACGCAACGCTCGGCAATCCCGCTTATGGAGCTTCCAAGGCCGGTGCCGTGGCGCTGGTCCGCAATCTCGCTGCGGCCTGGGCCGGCGAGGGTATCCGCGTTAACGGCATTGCACCGGGTTTCGTCCCGACCAAGATGACGCAGGTGACAACCGGGGATCCCGACCGCCTCGAAAGCGCGCTGACGAGGATTCCACTCGGGCGGATGGGCGAGCCGGCGGAGATCGCTGGCGCTGCGTTGTTTCTCGCTTCTCCGCTCGCGTCCTATGTGTTGGGCCAGACCATCATCGTCGATGGCGGGCTGACGCTCAATTAGCCGAGCAGCCGCTGAGCCATGGCGCGCACTTCATCGCCCATATCGTCCCGTTCGAGCGCAAGTGCCAGGGTTGCCTCGACGAAGCCGAGCTTGCTGCCGCAGTCATAGCGCTTGCCGTCGAAGGTCACGGCGTGGAATGGCTGCGCACCGATCATTCTGGCCATGGCATCGGTCAGCTGTATCTCGCCGCCGGCACCCTTCTCCTGGTCCTCGAGTACGCGCATGACCTCGGGTTGGAGGATATAACGGCCGGAGATGATCTTGTTCGATGGCGCTTCCGCCACCGGTGGCTTCTCGACCAGTCCCTTGACCTCGGTCAGCCTGCCGTTTTCGGCTCCCGGATCAATCACGCCATAACTCGAGACCTCGTCCTCGGGCACCTCGAGCACGCTCAAGAGGTTTCCGCCGGTCTGTTCGTAAGCATCGACCATCTGCTTCATGC
>SHLU01000158.1 GCA_004282995.1 Sphingomonadaceae bacterium | reverse complement strand
GCGACGCAGAGCGCTGTCGATCTTGCCAATCAGCTTGCGCTGGCGGTCGCGTGTCCGCAACTCGATGCTCCAGTCGGTTTCACTGGAAGCGCGGTCGTTGAGATCGGGCTCCCGGATCGGACCGTCCTGCAACGATTGCAACGTCACCCCGGCAGCCGAATGAATGGATTTTTTCCATTCCAATAGCAGCATACGGAAATAATCCTGCTGCTTTTCGTTCATGTATGGCTCGTCCTCGGTGGGGACGTAATCTTCCCCCAACCTGTCCTTAGCCTTTTTCAGAACTTCAGTTTCGTCATGCGCCGAAACGGCCATCTTCATCCTCTCGCAGCACTTCCCGGTCGGCCCGTGTGTACCCGACGGCCCCGCCGTTGCGGTGGCCGAGCCTGCCCGATGTGCGCGCCTATAATGATCGGGTGGATTGCACACAAGGCGCAATCCGAATCGCGCTGCGAATAAGCACCGTAAAGATTAAGCCAGCCCGAACAGCTCGTTAAAAACCCCAGCTCTGATCAAGAAAACGCCTGCGTGGTTAACGAAGTTTTTACCATAAATCGCTTGAACCTACGGATGAGGCCAGCGCGATCTCGCTGGAAAAACCGGGGGTACAAGACATGAAGCTCACTTCGATCCATGGTGGCCTGACGGCCAAGGAAACAGTCGGCGAAGAAAATATGGTTATCGCGCAGTGCCTGGCAGCAGCAGCGGCCGGGGAGACCATCGCGCTCTATGACCTAGGGGTCATCTATTCGACCGGCAGCCACGGTGCGGAATACGATCTCACCGAAGCGCACAAGTGGTTCAATCTCGCCGCCTCGCGCGGTCATGAAGAAGCAGCCTGGTGCCGGGCCGATATTTCCGACGAAATGACTGCCCGCGAAATCGCCGAGGCCCAGCGTCGCGCACGCGACTGGCTGGTAGCCGAACGCAAGGTCGCCTAAGCTAGGTCCCTTTACGAAACGGGGTGCGTTGCTCGAGGTAGTTCTGATCGGCCGCCACCCCCTGTCGCTCGCGCTCGAGAAAATCGGCAATCGCTTCGCGAAAGCCGGGATCGGCTATCCAATGCGCCGACCAGGTACGAACCGGCGCGTACCCCCGAGCGAGTTTGTGACCTCCTTGCGCCCCGGCCTCGACCCGGTCCAGCCCGCGGGCGATGGCAGCGTCGATTGCCTGATAGTAGCAAAGTTCAAAATGCAGGAACGGGATCGTCTCGCTGCATCCCCAATAGCGCCCGTAGAGCGCATCTTTGCCGATGACATTGAGCGCGCCCGCCACCGGGCAGCCATCGCGGTAGGCCATGATCAGCAACAACTGCTCGCCCATCCGCTCGCCCAGCAGGTCGAATGCCTTGCGGGTGAGGTAGGGAGTTCCCCATTTTCGTGCCCCCGTATCCTGGTAGAATTCCCAGAAGGCATCCCAATCCGCCGGAGAAATGGCAGCGCCGACCAGGTGGCGAATTTCCACCTCGGCCTGGGCCCGCGCCCGCTCCTTGCGCAAAGCGCGCCGCTTGCGGCTGGCGAGATCATCGAGGAAATCGTCGAAGGATGCATAGTCCTGATTGGACCAATGAAACTGGATGTCGCTCCGAATCAGCCAGCCGGCTTGGTCGAACACCGGCAATTGTGCAGGATCGACGAATGTCGCGTGAGCGCTAGAGATATGGTTCTGCGCGCATAATTGCTCGGCCGCGCGCAGCAAAGGTGGGCCAAGCGCCTCGTCCGCCAGCAACAGGCGCGGTCCGGTTGCAGGCGTGAATGGTGCGGCAATCTGCAGCTTGGGGTAATAGGCGCCGCCCGCACGCTCATAAGCATCGGCCCAGCCATGATCGAAGACGAATTCGCCCTGGCTGTGCCCCTTGAGATAGGCTGGCAGTGCAGCCAGCGGAATGCCGCTGTCGCTCTCGATCACGATCGGGGCCGGTTGCCATCCCGTGCCGGGTCCAACACTGCCCGAATCTTCCATCGCGCTGAGAAAGGCATGGCTCATGAAGGGATTGTCCGCCCCACCAAGCGCATCCCAATGCGCCGGGTCGACCGCGGTCACACCGGGCAGGATTCGCGCAGTGAATTCCGCCGCGTTCACGCCAACCCCGCCCCTTCGCTGATGAGGGCATCGGCATGCACGAGTGCCCTTTCCCGCGTGGTGGGCGAATTGACGGTCCAGGTCAGCACCGGCAGACCTCCCGCGCGCAGGTCCGCGACCCATGGACTGGGCAACGCGGCGATATGGTAGGCCAGGAAATCGGGCTTCGCGATCGCCAGCGCGAGGCGGCGCTGCCAGCGCTTCTGGGTATAGCCGTGTTCATCCTCGCGCATGACGAGGCCGCAAGTGATGTCTGCTGCGTTGCGGCGAAACCAGCGCGCGACCCTTGGATCGAAACTCATCACCGCATGATCGCCGTGATAGTCGGCAAGACATTCCCGCACCCGTACACAACTCGCCTCCACGTCGTATCCGCGCTTCGACTTGAGTTCGATCAACAACGGCACCTGACCATCGACGAGCCCGAGCAGATCGGTCAGCGTGGCGGGGGCATGGTCGCTGTCGAGGTAGCGCAATTCGCGCAGTTCCAGCGCGGTGCGCCCCTCGGTCAAACCCTCGGTCCCGGTCAGCCGCAACAGGTCCCAGTCATGAAAGACTATCGGCCAATTGTCGCTGCTGCGCTGGATATCGCATTCGACGCCCAGGCCAGCCGCGATGGCGGCGCTGGCGGCTGCGAGCGAGTTTTCAGGAACACCTTTTCCGTGCAGGCCGCGATGGGCGTACTCCCATCGCGTGAGCCATTCCGGAACCGTGCGCCTAGTCACCGCTAAGCGCGATAATCGCGTCGACCTCGACCGCCGCACCAAGTGGCAAGGCAGGTACGCCCACCGCGGCCCGCGCATGGCGACCCTTTTCGCCAAAGACGTCGAACATCAGTTCGGATGCGCCGTTGGCGACCTTGGGCTGGTCGGTGTAATCGGGGGAGCAATTGACGAAGGCACCAAGCTTGACGACCCGGTCGACCCGGTCGAGCGGAATGAGTGCCGCTTTCAACTGCGCGAGGATCATCAATCCGCAGGCGCGCGCCGCGGCCATGCCATCCTCGAGCGAAACATCATCGCCCAGGCGCCCTTTTACCAAATCACCGTCGATGAAGGGCAATTGACCCGAAACATGTGCGAATCCGCCGTGCACCACAACCGGAACATAGCTCGCAACAGGGGCGGCGGCTTGGGGCAGGACTATTCCCAGTTCGTCCAGCCGGGCTTCGATACTCATGCGGTTTCCTCCAGTCGTTCAAGAATCCAGGGCAAGGCGTGTTCCCATTCGTCGATCCGGGCATGGGCATGGCCGGCCTTTTCGCCGCAGGTAATATGCGGAGCGATGGCGGGTTCGCCGCACAGGTGCAGGCGGGTAACATGGGGCACCACGTCGCGGGCCGAGCCATGATGTTGCGCCAGATCGTCAATGAAAAGCGCGTGCGACGGCTGCCGTTCCTCCAGGATGCGCGCCAGCGCCGGCCCCTTGGGCCCCTGGTTGGTGTAGACCGGGGCATCGATGCCGTAGCGCAGCAATTGTTCGGCGCGCTTGTCGCGGCGCTCGTCGAGCAGATTGGTAAGGATGACCACGTCAGCGTGCTGCGAAATCGTGTTGATTGCCTCGACCGCGCCAGCAATTGGGTCCTGCCGGTCCATCTCGTGATCGAAGAACAGGTTGAGATACTTCCAGATATCGCGCTGTTCGAGGAATTCGCCACTATCGCGCCATACCAGCGCCCTGGCGAAATCGCCGCTGTCGAGGTTGAAATCGATCGCGTGGTCCTCGCCCAGCCAGTCACGAAAATGCGCGACCATGCGCAGCAGGACTTCGTCGCAGTCTGAAATTACAAGCGGTCGGCTCATCGCACGAGGTGCTCCCGGGCATCGAGCAGGACCTGCGGTTCCACGCCGAGCGCATCGGCTGCGAGCATCAGGTCCGGCTCGTGATTGGCTAGAAAATCGAGCACGGCAGCGAGCACCACCGGGTCGGTCAATCGTTCGCGCAGGATATCGGGAGTGAGACCGGTCAATGCAAGCAGACGTTCGGCCCGCGCATCGTCGGTCAACACCCAGCCGAGCGCCTTCAACGCCAGCGCATCGGCATCCTCGGGCGAGTGATCGGGGGAAGGCGGGCGCGTGATAATTGGCAAGGCTCCGTGCTGTGGCCTAGAGGGGCCGCTGAAGGAGCGTCCCCAGTGGCAAAGAGAATACTGGTTGTCGAGGACAACGACCTCAACCGGAAACTGTTCTGCGATGTTCTGCGATCGAGGGGGCACGAAGTGCTGCCCTGCGCCGACGGCAACGCTGTATTGGGCGCGGCACGTGATTTCGGCCCTGACCTCGCCATCATGGACATCCAGCTTCCCAATATTTCGGGCGTCGAGCTGATAGCTGCAATGAAGAAGGACGCCATGCTGGCCACCATCCCGGTCCTCGCCGTGACAGCCTATGCCGGCAAGGGAGACGAGGAGAAAATCCGCGATGCAGGCGCGGCCGACTACCTTTCCAAACCCGTCTCCATCGGCCCGTTCATGGCCGCGGTCGAACGCCTGCTTTAACGGTAGCGTAGCGTCGGGACACCTTCGCCACGCTTGACATTGGCGGCGCATTCCCGCTTTCCCACCCGCACTATTTTCCATGGGGCGCACGCGCCCTACGCAGCCAGGGACAAGGCCTTATGGACCGCGCCGAAGTCGACAAACGCATTCGTGAAAAGCTCGAACCCTTCAACAAGAAGGGTGTCGACATCACCGATAGCACGACTTTCCAGAACGATCTCGAATTCGACAGCCTGACGGTGATGGATTTCGTTGCCGAGATCGAGGACGAGTTCGATATCATCATCAGCATGAACCAGCAGGCCGAGATCGAGAACTATGGTCAGCTCGTCGATGCCGTTCACGCCATGGCGAAAAACGCATGAGCGAAGGCATTTCGCAGCCCGACCAGCCGCAAGAGATCGACGGCGGAAGACCCGACCTGTTTTCCAAGTTCGACGACATCATCGCCCTGCGCGAAGGGCTGCTGTCTAGCGGACAGGAAGATCCGTTCAATCTGGTGATGGAGAAAGTCATTTCGCCGACCCGGGCGATCTGCAACGGGCGCGACACGATCCTGCTGGGCACATACAATTACATGGGCATGACCTTCGATCCGGAGGTTATCGACGCTGGCGTCCAGGCCATGCGCGATTTTGGCACCGGCACCACAGGTAGCCGCGTTCTCAACGGCACCTACCAGGGGCACAAGGAGTGCGAAGAGGCGCTGAAAGATTTTTACGCGATGGACCATGCCATGGTCTTTTCGACCGGCTACCTCGCTAACCTCGGCATTATCTCGACCATCGCCGGCAAGGGTGACTACATCATCCTCGACATCGACAGCCATGCCAGCATCTGGGACGGTTGCGCGATGGGCAATGCCGAGGTGGTGCCGTTCAAGCACAA
>SHLU01000020.1 GCA_004282995.1 Sphingomonadaceae bacterium | reverse complement strand
TGGATGCCCCGTGAGGATTCGAACCTCAATTGACGGAGTCAGAGTCCGTAGTCTTACCATTAGACGACGGGGCATCAGGCGCTGGTGTCACCGGGCGGAATCGACCGCCTGACCTCCAGCGAGGCCGGGCATCTAGGTCTCTGCGCGCGCGTCGTCAAGGCTACTGCTACGCGATAAAGCGGGTCGCACTTGCCCCCTGTGCTTGTCTGCACTAGTTTTGTCGTCAGGTCCTCGCGCAGTCTTTGCGCGAGAGGAAGAAAGAAGCGCAGAAAACTATGGCGGATATGGTTCCGCCGGACAGAACAGGGAGGGTCGGCCACAAGGGGAACGCACAGTCCGGCAAGGTAGCCGATTTTCGCTACAAGAGTTCCCCGCCGCCCGAAGCTAAAGGCAAACACAGCCGCACCGGCCGCAAGAATTGTGGGCGCGGCAAACCCGATAATGCCAAGGCAAATGGCCAGGTCGCCCAGGGTGCACACCCTGCCAGGCAGCCGCAGCGCACGCGTCCGCGCGGTGCGCCGCGCTATCGTCAAGCCTACGCCGCGCTCGACCTTGGCACCAACAACTGCCGCTTGCTGATTGCCCGCCCCTCGGGCGAACACTTCACTGTGATCGACGCCTTCAGCCGGGTTGTGAAACTGGGCGAAGGGCTGGCCCATAGCGGTCGCCTGTCGGACGAAGCGATGGATCGGACCCTCGCTGCTCTCAAGGTGTGTTCCGACAAACTCCGGCGCCGCAATGTCCATCTCGCCCGCTCCGTGGCGACCGAGGCCTGTCGCCGCGCTGCCAACGGCGAGGAATTCATCGCTCGCGTGCGCGAGGAGACGGGCATCGTGCTTGATATCATCACCGCCCAGGAAGAGGCACGGTTGGCGGTATTGGGCTGCCATGTGCTGCTTGAACAAGGCCAGGGCCGGGCGGTCATTTTCGACATTGGCGGCGGTTCCACCGAACTGGTTTTGATCGAACCCGATGGACGCGCTGTGCCGCGTATCCTCGATTGGCAAAGCGTGCCCTGGGGTGTCGTTTCGCTGACTGACACGGTCGCCCGGAAGGGAAGCAGCCTCGAGGCCCGGCTGGAACGCTATTCCGAGATGCGGCGCGTCGTGAGCGAAAGCTTTGCGCCGTTCGCCGATCGCGTTGCCGAGGCATCGAAGCGGGACGATATTCGCCTTCTTGGCACCAGCGGCACGGTCACCACACTGGCGAGTCTCCATCTCGAATTACCTCAATATGACCGCCGGGTCGTCGACGGGCTGATCCTGCCTTCAACCGCCATGCGCGGCATCTCCAGCCGCCTTTCCGCGATGAGCATGGACGAACGCGGCACCCTGCCGTGCATCGGGCAGGATCGAGCCGAACTGGTGGTAGCGGGCTGCGCGATCCTCGAATCGATCCTCGATCTGTGGCCCGCTGAAAAGCTGGGCGTTGCCGACCGTGGCATCCGCGAGGGGATATTGCGCAGCCTGATGGCAGGCGATTTTGCCGATGCGCGCGAGCGCAAGGGCATGGACACAGCGCGCAACGAGGGGAGTGCAGCACGATGAGCCGCTCGGGACGCGATCCGGTCAAGCGGGTGAAGACCGCAAGGGGACGCACAGCCTCATCGAACCGCTGGCTCGAACGCCAGCTCAACGACCCTTACGTCAGGCAGGCCAAGGCCGAAGGCTATCGTAGCCGGGCTGCCTACAAGCTGATCGAACTCGACGAGAAATTCGGCATCCTCAAGGGCGCCAGCCGCGTGGTCGATCTGGGCATTGCCCCGGGCGGCTGGGCACAGGTTGTGCGCAAATTGCGCCCCAAGGCCGGGATCGTGGGCATCGACCTGCTCGAAACCGAACCGATCGAAGGCGTGACCATTCTACAGATGGATTTCATGGCGGACGAGGCGCCTGCCGCCCTCGAAGCGGCGCTCGACGGTGCGCCCGATCTTGTCATGAGTGACATGGCCGCCAATACGGTCGGCCACAAACAGACCGATCACCTGCGTACGATGGGACTGGTCGAAGCGGCCGCATGGTTCGCCATCGAGACGCTGGAGCAGGGCGGCACCTTTCTCGCCAAGGTGCTGGCGGGCGGAACCGACAACGATTTGCTCAAGCTGCTCAAGAGCCATTTCAAGACCGTCAAACATGCCAAGCCACCGGCCAGCCGCAAGGGCTCGTCCGAATGGTATGTCGTCGCACAGGGATTCAAAGGGCACAGCTAGTGGCCCTTGAACCAAGCTGTCCACAATAGCTTAGTTGGTGGTGGTGCCGCCGCCTTGCGAGGGAACCGGCTGCGCCATGTCCATGGCCTCGGAAGCCTCGACCGGATCGATGCTGCCGCCTTCGACGCCGGCCTCGCCATCGGTGGCGCCATCTTCACCTTCGGTAGGTTCGGGTGCGACATATTCAGGCACTGCCAGGTTCGATCCATAGCTGTTCATGAACATCATCACAGCGGCGCGATCTTCGATCTTGGACAGACCGGCAAAGCTCATCTTGGTGCCGTTGGCGAAGGCTTTGGGATTCTTGAGCCATTCGCTCATTGCGTTCCAGTCCCAATTGCCGCCCTTGTCCGCCAGCGCCCCCGAATAGGCGAAGCTGCCGCTAGCGATGGCCTTGCCCATAACACCGTAGAGATTCGGACCGATGCCTGTTGCCCCGCCTTGCTCGATCGTGTGGCATGCGGTGCACTTGGCAAAAACGCTCTCTCCGGCGGCTACCAAGTCGGCTTGAGGCAGCGTGTTGAGCGCTTCCTCGACCGACATTTCGCCCGGACCAGATGCACCTTCTTCGGCGGCCTCGATGAACAGGCCCGGCTTTTCCGGCGCTTCGGGATTGTCGGCATGGAAAACCTTGCCGCTCACGATCGACAGCCCAAGGGCGATGATGCCCGAGAACAGGATCCAGCCGAAAATGGTGTTTTTGTTGTCAGTCATGCGATTGAGAATCCGCGCAAGGCCTATCTGTAAAGTCGTGGCCGCGCTCTAGTCAGCCTGCGGAGGTTTCGCAAGGCCATTGACGCAAGCTACCCACTTGCCTGCCAAGCGAGGCTTGCCGAAGCCTAAACCCGAATTGCTTGCCGCCTGGAGATCGCGCCGCTACCGGCCAGAAAGATAATGCTCAGCTTCCCCGCCCCAGCGCTCGCCATGGTCGAGCAAATGCGCCAGACCGCCAAGGGTGACCCTTCGCGGGCCATCGCGTTGCAAGGGGCACCGGGTGCCAATTCGCATCGGGCCGCGCAGGAATTCGCCCCGGAACTTTTGCCCCTGCCTTGCTTCAGCTTCGAAGACGCGATCGAAGCGGTCCAGACCGGGGCCGCGGGAAGCGCAATCATCCCGATCGAAAATAGCCAGCATGGCCGCGTCGCCGATATTCACTTCCTATTGCCGGGTAGCGGACTGAGAATCGTTGGCGAACATTTCATGCGGATTGAACACGCACTAATGGGCCTCGGGCAAGGCCCGTTCGAAGCCGCCTATTCCCACCCGCAGGCGCTGGGCCAATCGCGCGATTTCCTGCGCCAACGGGGGATTGTGCCGCTGAGTTTTGCCGATACTGCGGGGGCTGCTGCCCATGTCGCCGAGCAAGGCGACCCCAAGTTGGCGGCGATCGCTCCGCCGCTTGCGGCAGAACTGTATGGCCTCGATATTATCGAGAACAATGTCGAGGATGCGAGCGACAACACTACGCGTTTCGTGATCCTGGCAAAGGACGAGGTCGACCCGGCCACGCTGGAAGGCGAGCCGGCGATCACCACCTTCGTGTTCACGGTCAAGAATGTGCCTGCCGCGCTCTACAAGGCGATGGGCGGCTTTGCGACCAACGGCGTCAACATGACCAAGCTGGAGAGCTACCAGGAAGGCGCGAGCTTTTCCGCCAGCACCTTCTACGCGGACATCGTCGGCGCGCCCGGTGATCCGGCGGTCGACCGCGCGCTGGAGGAGCTGGAATTCCACTGCGCGCAGCTGCGGGTGCTTGGCAGCTATCGCATGGCGCGCGAGCGCGGCTGATCGCGCGGGCCGGAGCTTGACCGGTTCCGGTCCTTCGCTGCAACCGAATTGCGAAAAGGCCAGCTATCGCTTATGCTTGGTGGGCGAGCGGGAGAAGGATCGCAATGAAACAGGCTCCGGACATCTATGACTATCTCGAGCGCGACGAAATTGCGCGTTTGTCCGAGAAGTCCGATGCGCGTGCGCTGGGCACCCTGGCCCTGCAACTGGCGCTTTTCATCGCCGCCTTTGCGCTCGTGATCGCCTGGTCCAATCCCTTCTCCATCGTGCTCGCCATCCTGCTGATCGGTGGTCGCATTCAGGCCTTCGGCGTATTGACGCATGATTGCGCGCATGGCTCGCTGTTCCGCAGCCCGTGGCTCAACCGGTTCGTCGGGAGATGGATCGTCGGCGCCGCTGGCCACGTGCCGCTCGAAGCCTATCGCCGCTATCATCTCGAACATCATCGCCATGCCGGGACGGATGACGATCCCGACAAGTGGATGGTCAAAGCCTATCCGGTTCAGGCAAGTTCGCTCAAACGCAAATTCACCCGCGACCTGACTGGCCAGACGGGAATCAGAGATTTGCTGCGAGAGGTGAAGACCTTCTCGCTGGCCGCCAATGGACCAACCCTGTTGTTTCACGCCCTGCTCGCCGCGACATTGGCTGCGGTGGGGGCTATCTGGGCCTACGCGCTTTTCTGGGTCGCGCGCCTGTTCATCTATCCGGCGATCCATCGCCTGCGGCAGATTTCCGAACATGGCGTTGTGCCCAATCGCGATGTGCTTGATGCCCGATTGAACACCGGCACCACCATCCCGCGCTGGTGGGAACGGCTGTTCATCAGTCCGTGCAACGTCAATTACCATCTCGAACATCACATTTTCGCAGCCGTGCCTCCCTATCATCTGCCGCAGTTGCACCGACTGCTGGTCGAACGTGGCTATTTCTCCGGCCATGACTGCATCGCACACGGCTTTGACGATGTGCTGCGCCGCGCCACACGGCCAAACGACGAGCCTGTCGCCGCATGAGTAATCCTGCCATGCCCGGTGCTGCGGACCTGTCGCAGCTATCCAGTGCGGAGCTGACCAGGCTCGAACGGGACATCGCGCGCAAATATGCGGGCAAGGTCCCGTGGGGCACTGTGGCCTGGGGCCTGTCCATGCCGGTGGTGTGGCTGGCCGATTGGGCGCTGGTGCTAAGCGGGGTCATCCCGTTGTGGCTGGGATTCATCATCGCGACGCTGACGTTGATGTACACCTACGCGCCCAACCACGATGCCCAGCACGATATTATCGGACGTCCCGGCACGAAATGGCGCTGGCTCAACGAGTTTCTTGGCCACTGGACAAGCTGGTTGCTGGTGTTGCCGTTCAACACCCTGCGGGTGACCCATCTCGACCACCATCGCCATACCAATGACGAGACGCTCGACAGCGACATCACCACCAGGGCCGATACGGCCATAGGTGCGGTGTGGGAGTCGATCCGCCAGCGCCAGCCCAATGGCAAGCGCGCGCAGGATTACCGGGCCAGCCTCGAACGTGCGGGGCGCGAAGGGCTGATCAAACTCACCGCATTGTACAAGCTGGGGTTCTTCCTTGCCCTGTTTGCGCTGGCATGGAACGGGTTGGCGATCGAAGCCTTCCTGCTGTGGTGGCTGCCCTACCAGCTGGCGATGACATACATCATCTTTTTCCTCAGCTGGGCACCGCACAATCCTGGGCTGGTTACTGGCAAATATCGCGACACGCGCAGCTGGAAATCACGGCTGGGCGACCCGCTGTCGATGTGGATGGGATACCACGTAGTGCATCACCTGCACCCCTACATTCCGCTGCTCAAGACCGGCCCGGCCTACCGCGAGATGCGCCCGATCCTCGAGGCCCGCGGGGTCCGGCTGGGCATGTGAGAGCCGGCGGGCTCTTCTATTCGTCGCCGTAGATCGCCACTTCATTGACGCCTGCACTGGTTGCGCGACCGCGATACATACCGGGCGTATTGAAGCTGAAGATCGCCGGGCCGAAGGGCGAGACGACGATCACGCCGCCCGTTCCTCCGAGGTCCTTCACATCGGCCATCACCGCATCTGCGACGGCCTGCACATCTTCCTCTTCCAGCCACAGCTCACTGGCATGAACCGCATAGGTCGGATTACCCTGTGAATCGCGCGGGACTGCTGCTTCGGCTTCAGCCGCCTCGGCACGCCATTTGTGGCTGAGCCTGGAACAGATCGAATATCCGACAACGGCGCGGATGAAATACTCGCCCTGCCCCGTCGCCGAGACCGCACAATCTCGGTTGTCGGCATAGGTGCCTGCACCAATCACCGGGACATCTCCGATGCGGCCCCAGCGCTTGCCGGTGAGACCGCCGGTCGAGGTGCCGGCGACCATATTGCCTTCAAGGTCGAGCGCGACAGCGCCGACAGTGCCGAATTTCACATCGACGTCCCTGGCCGAGAGTTTCTCGTTCTTGAGCCGCTCGAGCGCTTCCCGCCGGCCCTCGGTGGCGAACCATTCGGGCGGCGCAGTTTCGAGCCCCCGCTGGCTCGCGAACTCTTCGGCCCCCGACCCGCTCAGGAAAACATGGCGACCGTCCTTCATCACCTCGCGCGCAAGCAGGATCGGATTCCTGATCGACTTGACCCCGGTCACCGCCCCGGCGCTGCGATCTCTGCCATCCATCAATGCCGCGTCGAGCTCGTTCTCGCCTTCCCAAGTGAAGACCGCACCGCGCCCAGCGTTGAACTTGGGATCATCCTCAAGCAGCACGATCGCAGCCAGAACCGCATCCATTGCACTACCGCCAGCAGTGAGAATAGCGGTACCCGCGTCGAGCGCAGACTGCAGTGCAGCGCGATATTCGGCATCCTGCTCGGCGGTCATGTTTTCGCGCGCAATGGTTCCGGCACCGCCATGGATGGCGAAGGACCAGCGCGGCTCGTTCGGATCGTAATTGTCGTGGGCCCGGAGCGCTTCCGGAGGCAACAGGGCCGGCGCGACCAGGAGGGCAAGCAAGAGCGCGCAATACTTCATCTAACAACCCCTTTGAAAAGTGCTGAATTAAACCGCGAGAGAATGACGCGGGCAAGATAATTGTGCGTTCTATCCAATGATCGATTGGAACCCAACCGCCAGCGTGATAGGATCTTGAAGGGATAATTTTGGGGGAGTTTCTGTAATGCGTATAGGAAATTACCGGTTCGATCAGGGCCTGGCGATGGAGATCGGTGAAAAGCTGTTTTTGGCTGCCGTCATCCTGCTGGTTACATGGGCGCTTGCCAAGGCCGCCAAGTGGGCTTTTGCCAAGCTCGTCGACAATGTTTCGTTCTTCAAGCGCAATACCGGCAGCGATGCCTCGCTGGGTGAAGCGCTCGGCAAAATCGTCAGCCTGCTGATATGGCTGTTCGGCCTGCTCGCCATCCTCCAGGTCCTCGGGCTGGGCACGGTTGCAGCCCCTGTCGACACCTTGCTCAAGAACGTTGTCGAATTCATTCCCCGCATCGTTGCCGCAGGGTTGATCTTCTTCATCGGCCTGATGGTCGCGCGGATCGTGCGCGATCTCATTATTACAGCGCTTGGCACCGTCAATTTCGACAGCTGGGCCAATCGCGGCGGGGTCGACGATGTCACCGGAAACTCCACGATCAGCAAGACCATTGCCACGATCGTGTATGTCGTAATCGTCCTGCTGGTCTCGATAGCGGCGCTCGAGGCGCTCAACATCCGGACCATCAGCGAGCCGGCCAGCGGCATGCTGCGGATGATCTTTGCCGCCATTCCGAACATCCTGGCAGCCGCCATCCTGCTCGGCATCGGCTATCTGATCTCCAAGTTCGTCGCCCAGATGCTGAGCGAGATCCTTCCCGGACTCGGCGTCGACCGCGCACTTTCGGGCAGCGGCATCATGGCCGAGGGCACCAGCGCAAGCAATATCATCGCCCGCGTAGTGCAGGTGGCGATCGTGCTGTTCTTCGCTATTGCGGCGACCCGGTTGCTCGGCTTCCCGGAACTGACCGTAATCCTTGACGAGATCCTGGAACTGGGCGGACGCGTGGTGTTCGGCGCGATCATTATCGCCGCTGGCTTCATGATCGCCAACGTCCTGGCCCGCATCATCTCGAATGACGATGGCGAAACCACCCCGGCGGTGATCGTAAAGTGGGTCACCATCGTCCTGTTCGTGTTCATGGGTATCAACTTCATGGGCATCGGCGGAATGATCCCGACCAACATCCTGACCATCCTGATCGCCGGTGTGGCCGTGGCGGGTGCGCTCGCTTTCGGACTGGGCGGACGTGAATGGGCCGGTCGCAAGCTGGAAGAAATGGACAGCGCCGCGCGCGGTTCGGCTCCGGTCAACAAGGGACCGCTGCCTCCAGGCGCGTAAACGAAAACGCTTCAATCGGAAGCGTGCAAAAGATAGGGGCGCAGGGTCATGATCCTGCGCCCCGTTTCTTTGGAAGATGTCCCTGCTCTTGCCCGGCTTGGACGGGAAAGCTTCATCGCAGCCTTCGGTCACCTTTACGAGCAGGCCGATCTCGAAACCTTTCTCGAGCAGGTCTATTCTGACGCATCGGTGCGCGAGGAGGTGGTCGGCGACGATTGCCTCCACCGTATTGCCGATGATGGCGAGCGAATGCTCGGTTTCGTCAAACTGCGTTACCCGAGCTGGTATGCCGAACATTCCGACGCGCAGAACGCTATCGCGCTCGGCCAACTCTATACTCGGCCCGATGCTACAGGTCAGGGCGTGGGCGCGGCGCTGCTTGAATGGGCCATTGCCGATGCGCGCGGGCGCGGCCATGATGCAATCCAGCTTTCGGTCTGGGCGGAAAACGAAGGCGCGCAGCGTTTCTATCGGCGCTACGGATTCACCAAGATCGCCGATATCGACTTCTATGTCGGCAATCACAGGGACGATGAGTTTCTTTACGAGCTTCGATTAACCTAGCGGGCGCAATCATGCTCGCTCATCACGGAGAGACCAGCATGGCTCAATTCGGATTTTCAAGCACCGCCGACGAAGTCCTCGACGGCAAGGACCTGTCGGGCACGATTGCCTTTATCACCGGCGGCTATTCCGGCCTCGGCCAGGAAACTGCGCGGGCCATGGCGGCAAGGGGCGCGCACATCATCATCGCCGGACGTGACCTCAGCAAGGCGGATGCTGCGGCGCAGGAAATCCGTGCCAGCGTCGATAATGCACGAGTAGAAACTATCGCATGTGATCTCGCCTCGCTCGACGCCGTGCGCGCCTGCGGACGCGAGGCCCGCGAACGGTTTGACCGGATCGACCTGCTGATCAACAATGCCGGTGTCATGGCGTGCCCCAAATCCGAGACCAAGGATGGTTTCGAGATGCAGTTCGGCACCAACCACCTGGGCCATTTCCAGCTCACCAAGGAATTGATGCCGCTAGTCGAAAAGTCGGCCGAGAGCGGGCACGACGCGCGCATCGTCAATCTCTCGAGCCGGGGTCACCACCTTGACCGGGTCCATTTCGACGATCCGAATTACGAGCAGCGCAATTACGAGAAATGGCCCGCCTATGGCCAGTCGAAGACCGCCAACATCCTGTTCTCGGTCGGGCTCGACAAACGCTTTGGCGACAAGGGCATCACCGCTCTCGCGCTGCATCCCGGCGGGATCATGACCAATCTGGGTCGGCACATGACCGAGGATGACGTGGCGTGGATGCGCAAGCGGATGGAAGAAAACGCCAAGGGTGGCGGAGAAGGCTTCAAGACCGTCCCTCAAGGTGCGGCAACGACTTGTTTCGCGGCGACGGAACCCAGCTTGAAGGGCCGGGGCGGCTCCTATCTCGAAGATTGCCATATCGCCGAAGTCGACGACGACAGCCCGACCGGGGGCGTGCGCAGCTATGCCGTCGATCCCCAGAATGCAGAGAAACTCTGGTCGGTTTCCGAACGGCTGGTGGGAGAAGAATTCTCGGCCTGAGCGCCCCCCTAGTGGCCTGGTGTAACCGGGACGGTGCCGGCTGCGAATGAGACAGTGGCATCGATGCCGTGCAGGAAGGAGCGCGGATGAAAGCGGACGAGGGCAGCCTGGCACAACTGATGCGGCTATCGCAGCAGGGCGACAAGCGCGCCTATACGGTTCTGCTGGGCGAGTGCGCCGGCTGGCTTGAACGCTATTACCGGAGGCGGGTTCCCCCGCACCAGATCGACGATCTGGTGCAGGACGTCTTGCTGGCACTGCACCGCAAGCGCAGCAGTTGGGACCCGGCGCGGGCCTTCCTGCCGTGGCTGGCGGCGATTGCGCGCTATCGCTGGGTCGATCACCTGCGCAAGGTTTATCGCAGCGAGACCGCCCAACTCGAGAACCATGATGGCGCGGTCGACAGTGAAGAGGATGCGATAATGGCGCGGCTCAGCCTCGATCGATTATTCGTCCAATTGTCCGATCCGCAGGCCGAGGTGATCGAGATGGTCAAGATCGAAGGGCTTTCCATCCGCGAAGCCTCCGAGCGAAGCGGCCAGAGCGAAAGCCTGGTCAAGGTGAACATCCATCGCGGCCTCAAGAAATTGGCCGCCCTGGTCGAGAAAGCAGAGTGAATATGAACCAACCCCATGCTGCCCTGATCGCTGAACTGGCTGAGACACTCGAGCCTGTGCGCGCAATGAAGGCGCGCGATGGTATCATGCTTGTCGCCCTGGCTGCAGCTGTGACTGTTCTCGCCGTGTGGCTGGCAGTGGGCATTCGCGAAGGGATTACGACGGGGAGTGCCTCTCCCTTTTTCTTCATCACCAATGGCCTGTTGCTGGTGCTCGCGATGGCGGCCACAGCGGTTGCGGTGGCGCTCGCCGGACCCTCCATTGGCCGGCGCACCGACGCTGCGACCTGGGCAATTGCAATGGTCGGCATTCTCCCGCTGACGGCCCTGGCGAGCGCCCTGCCATTTGGCGAAAGCGTTTCTTTGCTAATCGATCCCCATAGCTTCTATTGCCTCGTCTCGGCCGTGGCCGCATCGCTATTGAGTTTCGCGGTCTTGGCAGCCTGGCTCCGGCGCGGTGCCCCGGTCTCGACCCCGGCCGCCGGGTTGTTTGCCGGAGTTGCGGCAGGTGCGATCGGAAGTTTCGCCTACGGCCTGTCCTGTCAGATCGACACGCTTGCCCATCTGGGCGTGTGGCACGTCCTCCCGGTGCTTGTAGCCGGGCTTGCGGGACTGCTGCTGTTGCCTCGCATCATCCGCTGGTGAACGACCTCAAAGCCACTTCCATCTCCAGAACAACGCAAGCTGCACCATCAGAATGACTGCGCACAGGCCGACCACGATCCAGAAACCCTGGGCATCGTCGACCCCGGGCATCCCGCCGACATTGATCCCCATCAGTCCCGTCAGAAAGCCGAGAGGCAGGAAGATCGCGGCGACGATTGTCAGCAGGTAATTGGTGCGCTCCGAACTGGCTAGAGCGCGGGCGCGCAACTCATCCTGCAGCACCAACGCGCTTTCCTTGCTGATGTCGATATCGTCGAGATAACGGCGCAAACGGGCGATGCATTCCTCGATCTCGCGCCGGTCGTGATCTTCGAACCAATCGGGCGCGCTGCGGTTTATCTCCTCAAGCGCCTCGTGCTGCGGGGCCATGTGCCGCTTGAGCGCAAGGCAATTGCGACGGATTGCCGATATGTGCTCAAGCAACTCTTCGGCATCGCCTTCCGGATCGGCTTCCTCGAGCGCGTCGATCTTGGCGTTCATGTCGACCATCGACTGATTCATCCGCGCCACCAGTTGCTCGACGATTTGCGTGATCGCGCTGCCTGCATCGACCGGTCCAGTCCCTTGGTCGAGCAGGCCGATCACGTCGCGGGGTGTCTGCATGGGCAGCTTGCGCAAGGTGACCAGGCGCTTGCCATCACACCACAATTGCAGCGAGATCATGTCTTCGGGTCGCGCCTCGGGATTGAAGTTGATCCCGCGCAGGGTCGCCACCAGAGCATCACCTTCGCGCAGCGCACGCGGGCGCGTTGAGTCGGACACGAGCAACTCCGCAGTCGTCTGCGGAATGCCAAGAAATTCCACCAGCCATGGACGCACCTCGGGAACATGGCGGCGCAAATGCACCCATAACATTTCGCCCGGTGTGTCCGGCTGCCATTTATCGACATCGTCGCGCGCGATCGGGCGGCCGCCGCCCTTGCCGTCGAGCACGCGTCCGAAGATGAGCGGATCGGTGCCTTCGGTAGCGTCGGTTTGAGTCTGCTCGATCATCGCTCGCACCCTGCACCAATCGGGCCGACTTGCAAGGCTGCGCGCCCGAAGACGCTTGCGCCCCGCTGCCCAATCGCTAGCGTCGCCTTCATTTCAGGGGAAAATTCCATGCGTATTGCCAACTCCGCCCTTGCCCTCGCTGCCGCCCTCGCCTTCGCCTCGCCCGCTCTTGCGAACAATCCCGCGAGCGAAGCGACGATTGCCGAAGCGCCGGCCAGCCCGGGATGGGTAGCTACGTCCAACGCGTACACGCAGAAACTGATTGCTTTTGACGCGAGCTTCTACCCCGAAGGTGCCTCCTCGGCAGGGTACGAAGAATACGACGGGCTGGCGATGGACCTGTCCGCCGATAGCGATGCGCGTTACCTGGCGGGGGCGGAGGCGCTCAAGGCTGAGTTCGAAGCTGCGCTCGAGGCCGAGGCTGACAGCAATGTGCAGCAGGATCTCCAAATTCTGATCGATTCGCTCGACCAGAGCATGGAGTCCACGCGGCTGGGCAATGCGCTGACGCTGCGATGGACCAATGTTCCGCAGATCATGTTCGGCAATCTGTCCAACCTGCTCGACGAACAGGTTGTGCCGGGGCGCCGAACGAAAGCGGTCGAACTTCTGCGCCGCTATACCGGGTTGCACGACGGCACGACACCGCTGGTTGACCTTGCCAAGGCTCGCTTTGCGGCAAGCCGCGGTGGGGGCAAGGTTGGTCCCTACATCGTCGATGTGAAGGAATCGGTCGATCGCTTCGCCACTTTCTCAGCCGGTATCCACGAATTGTTCGACCGCTTCGAAATCGAAGGCGCTGACGACGCGCTGGCGGTATTGGACAAGCAGATCGCAGACTATGGCGTGTGGACCACCAAGACCGTAATCCCAGCCGCGCGCACCGATGCCCGGCTGCCCGAAGAACTCTATGCCTTGCGGCTGCGTGCGGTCGGCATCGATATCGACCCGCGTGAGGCTATGAGTCGGGCACGGCGCGGATATTACGAATTGCGCGCGCAGATGGATGCGCTGGCTCCGCAGGTGGCGGCCAAGTTCGGCTTCGAGGAAACCGATTACATCGGCGTGCTGAGGCGCCTCAAGCAACAGACCATTCCGCAGGGAGAAATCGAGGATTATTACCGCGGCATCAACGCGCAGCTCGAACAGGTCATCCGCGCAGAAGACATCGTCTCACTGCCCGAATTCGAATTGTTGATGCGGCTCGCGACCCCGGCCGAGGCTGCGGCCCAACCCGCTCCTCACATGTCACCGCCGCGCCTTGTCGGCAACACCGGCGAGCGCGGGACTTTCGTCCTCACCGCCGGCAATCCCAGCGCGGGCGAAGGCGACGCCTATGACGATTTCAATTTTCCCGCCGCCGCCTGGACGCTGAGCGCGCATGAGGCCCGGCCGGGCCATGAAATGCAATTCGCGGCGCTGGTCCAGCAGGGGGTCAGCCTGGCGCGGCTGCTCTATGCTTTCAATAGCGTCAATGTCGAAGGCTGGGCGCTCTATGCCGAGGCCGAGATGCTACCCCACGAACCGGTCGAGGGTCAGTTGATCGCGCTGCAATTCCGCCAGTTGCGCGCCGCCCGCGCCTTCCTCGACCCCATGCTCAATCTCGGCCTCATTACCCGCGAGGAAGCCGGCAAGTTGCTGCGCGATGAAGTCGGCTTCTCGCCGGGCATGGTGAAACAGGAACTCGATCGCTACACCTTCCGCATGCCCGGGCAGGCGGGCAGCTATTATTACGGTTACCGCAAGTTGATCGACCTCCGGATCGAGACCGAGCTCGCGCTGGGCGATGCCTTCGACCAACGCGCGTTCAATGATTTCCTGCTCGCACAGGGAATTATCCCGCTCGAACTGATCGGCCAGGCGGTGCGCGAGGAGTTCATCCCCTCGCAAAAGGCACGAGTTCCGGCCACAACCGGCTAAACAGTTCCGCCACTCGCTCGCAAGCCGTCATTGCCCCGCCCTCGGGCCTCGCCTATATCGCCGCCATGTCCTCTATAAGACCTTGGCGCGATATCGAGCGTCGCAAATGCCGCCAGATCATGGTCGGTAACGTCCCCGTGGGGGGCGATGCACCGATTTCGGTGCAGACGATGACCAACACGCCGACAGAAGACGCCGGCGCTACGATCGACCAGATCCGGCGCTGTGAAGACGCCGGCGCCGACATCATTCGCGTTTCCGTGCCGACCAGGGAAGCCAGCGCTGCATTCGGCGAAATCACCCGCGCAGCCAACGTGCCGATCGTTGCCGACATCCATTTCCACTACAAGCGCGCGCTCGAAGCCGCCGATGCCGGCGCGGCCTGCCTGCGAATCAATCCGGGCAATATCGGCAGTAGCGAGCGCGTCGCCGAGGTTGTCCGCGCCGCCAAGGCCAATGGATGCGCGATCCGCATCGGGGTCAATGCCGGCAGCCTGGAGAAGGATCTGCTGGAAAAATACGGTGAGCCCTGCCCCGAGGCGCTGATCGAAAGCGCGCTCGACCATATCAAGCTGCTGCAGGACCATGACTTCCACGAATACAAGGTGGCGGTGAAGGCCTCCGACGTGTTCCTCGCGGTGGCCGCCTATCACGGGTTGGCCGAAACGGTCGATTGTCCGCTCCATCTTGGCATAACCGAGGCGGGCGGACTGATCGGCGGAACGGTCAAATCCTCGATCGGCATGGGCAGCCTGCTGTGGGCCGGTATTGGCGACACCATCCGCGTCTCGCTCAGCGCCGAGCCCGAGCAGGAGGTTAAGGTCGGCTTCGAAATGCTCAAGGCGCTCGGCCTGCGCACGCGCGGTGTGCGCGTCGTATCTTGCCCCAGTTGCTCGCGCCAGGGTTTCGATGTCATCCGCACCGTCGAGGCGCTCGAAAAGCGGCTCGAACACATCAAGACGCCGATGAGCCTCTCGGTGCTGGGCTGCGTAGTCAATGGCCCCGGCGAAGCGCGCGAGACCGATATCGGCATTACCGGAGGCGGTAAGGGCAAGCACATGGTCTATCTCGCCGGAGTGACCGATCACCATGTCGAAGATGCCAACATGCTCGACCACATTGTGTCGCTGGTAGAGGCCAAGGCAGCCGAGATCGAAGCCGCTCAGGAAGAAGAATCCGTTGCTGCTGAATAAGTTGCCGGCATCGATTGCGCTCTTGCTCGCCGTTCCAGCGACCGCCGGTGCGGTTGAACCTGCGACAGAGAGTGCAGCGCCGGCAAATGCAGCCCATCCCGAAGCCCGTCTCTATGATGCCTCCATCGACGCGACGGAAGCGGTCGACGCAGCCCTCGCGCGGGCTGCCGGCCGCGACGCGCTGGTGCTGGTCGCGATGGGTGCCAACTGGTGCCATGACAGCCGCGCCTTTGCCGGCTGGATGGAAACCGAGCGCTTCGGCCAACTCATCGCCGACCATTACGAACTGGTTTTCATCAATGTCGGCCATCCGCAAACCGCGGACGGACATAATCTGCACATCGCTGATCGCTTCGGGATCGATGGGATTGACGGCACCCCAACCGTGCTGGTCCTATCGCCGGATGGAATGCTGCTGAACGAAGAGACCGCCAGAAGCTGGCGCAATGCCGCCAGCCGGTCAGAAGACGAGATTTTCGAAGAACTGCGTAAGTTCGCGCTGGTCCGGGTCGGAACCTGACGGACACGTGCTCCACGTCGTCCACCATCCCGACTACAGGGCTCCGCGCCCACAGCGCGGGACATTCCGGTTCGATAAATATCTTCTCGTCATGGAGGCTCTAAGGGCTTCGGTTCGTGCAAGTGGCAGGGCAGTCACCGAGCATGCGCCCGATCCTCTCGCACGCGAGTGGCTGGATGCCGTGCATTGCCCGGATTATGTCGAGCAGGTCCTTACCGTGCAGGTTCCACTTGAGAAGGAACGGCGGATCGGGTTCCCCGTCACCCCGCAGATTGCCTCGCGCGTACGCCACACCTGCGGCGGCACCTGGCTGGCGGCCAAACTGGCGCTGCAGCATGGCTATGCCGCGAACAGCGCCGCCGGCAGCCACCATGCGCTATTTGACACCGGCGCAGGCTATTGCGTGTTCAACGACCTTGCAGTGGCCGCGCACAGATTAATTGCCGAGGGCGATGCGGCGCGCATCCTGGTGGTCGATCTCGATGTGCACCAGGGCGATGGCACTGCCAGCCTTACCGCCCTGCGCGACGATATCGTCACATTCTCCATGCATGCGGAAAAGAATTTCCCCGTCCGCAAGGCGCGCTCCAATTACGACGTACCGCTGCCCGATGGCATGGAGGACGGCGAGTATCTCGCAGTTCTTGCCGAGTACCTGCCGCGCCTGCTGGACGAGGTGCGGCCCGACATTGTGCTATACCAGGCCGGCGTCGATCCGCACGAGGACGACAGGCTTGGCAGACTGAAGCTGACAAGCGAGGGGCTGATTGCCCGCGACAAGCTCGTCGTAACAGAAGCGCGGCGGCGAGGAGTGCCCGTCGCCAGTGCGCTGGGCGGTGGTTACGGCGTGGACCAGCGCGAGGTAGCGGCGCGCCACGCCCGGTCGATGCTGGCGATGGCGACCGAAAATCGTGCCCATTCGGCACCCCTGAATGCTAGGGACAGGGTTGGACAAGCTGAGGTGGGACAATGAGCATCCAGGAAACCGACTACCTGATCGTTGGCGCCGGGGCCGTGGGCCTCGCCTTTGCCGATGCGCTGATCGATCTCGATCCCGATTGCCACATCACTTTTGTCGATCGCCATGCCAAGCCGGGCGGGCACTGGAACGACGCCTATGGCTTTGTCGCCCTGCACCAGCCGAGCGCAACCTACGGCGTCAACTCGATGGAATTTCCAACCGAGCACATCGACGAACACGGTCCTAACAAGGGGCTGTTTGCGCTCGCCAGCGGAACCGAAGTGCTGGCCTATTTCGAAAAGGTCATGAATCTCAAGCTGCTGCCGACCGGCCGGGTCGAATATCATCGCCTGAGCGAGTTCAAGGGCATGAATGAGGGTGGCGAAGCGCGGGTTGCCCCCATCCTTGGCGGCGATGAGAAAACCATCAGGGTTCGCCGCAAGCTGGTTGATGCGACATTCTACCAAACCTCGGTCCCCTCGACGCACAAGCTCAACTTCAAAGTTTTGCCGGGCGTCAATCTTGAACCTCCCGGCGCATTGCCGGACTTGTGGAAGGATGCCGACAGCCTGCCCAAACGCTATGTCATCCTCGGCGCCGGCAAGACGGCGATGGATACCGGCGTCTGGCTGATCGAAGCCGGCGTCGATCCGAAGGACATAGTTTGGGTCCGCCCGCGCGAGAGCTGGCTGTGGAACCGGCGCTATACCCAGCCAAGCGCGTTATTCATTGAAGACACGCTCGACATGCAGATGGCGATCCTGGAGGCCGCCGCCAAGGCCTCCGACGGGGCCGAAATGATGCGCATCCTCGGTCAAGGCGGATATTATCTGCGCATCGACGAGACGGTCGAGCCGGAAATGTTCCACTTCGCCACCATCAGCCAGGGCGAGATCGATATCCTTCGCCGCATCACCAATGTCGTCCGCAAGGGTCGCGTAACGGTCATCGAACCGGGCCGGATGCATTTTGGCGAGGAGAGCGTCGACGTTCCGCTCGAAACGCTTTTCATCGACTGCACCGCATCTGCCGTGCCATTCGAAGCGCGCAAGAACACCGGCCCGCAATTCCGCGGCGACACAATCGTGCTGCAACCGATCTTCGTCCCGCTGGTCACGCTCAGCGCGGCGCTGACTGCCTTTTTCGAGGTTCATTTCGACGACGACGATACGAAAAACCTGATGGGCGCGCCGGGGCCTCTCACCGACACCCCGGCCACTTTCCCTTACAGCCAGATGGTCAATATGATGAACCGGGGCGCCTGGGCACAGAATCCGGATATCATGGCGTGGCTCGCAGCTTCGCGCCTCGATCTTGCCACCGGGACGATCGCAAGACTGATGGCAGAGAACAGCCCCAAGCTAGCTAAATTGCAGGAATTTCGTGACGCTGTGCAGGAATGCATGCCGGGTCTGATCAAGCTGGGGATGCAGGCCAAGGCTGTGCACGAAAGGAACGCCGGCTAGCCCATTCAAGTTCCTTGTTCACACCATTGCCAGCTTTGATGTAGTATACTCTGCCTATGGACCGCCGCACCCTTCTCAAGACCAGCCTCGCCACCGGCGCACTGAGCGCCCTGCCAGCGCGCGTTTTCGCGCAACCGGCAGCGGGCAGCGTACGCGACCGCAAGCTGTTTGCCATCGCGAAGGAGCAGCTCGACAAGGCCGGCGAAGTGATCTGGAAGAAGGACATTGTCGGAATTGCCGATTTCGGCCTGCGATCGGACTTGCCGCGCTTCCACTTCGTCAATCTCGATCGGCAGGAAGTGCAGAGTTACCTCGTCAGCCACGGCACAGGGTCCGACCCGGAACATGACGGCTGGCTCAATTCCTATTCAAACGAAGAAGGCTCCAACGCCACCAGCCGCGGGGCCTACGTGACGTGGGAATGGTACAAAGGGCGCTATGGCACCTCGATCCGGCTCGGCGGTCTCGATGCGACCAATTCCAATACCCTGCGCCGCTATATCGTGATGCACCGCGCCGCTTATGCCGAGCCAGAACATATCGCGCGCTGGGGTCGGCTGGGTAGATCGAACGGCTGTTTCGCCATGGGTGAGGAACAGTTCCGCACAGCACTTCTGACGTTGTCGGGCGGTCGTCTGCTCTATGCCGAGAGCCTTGGCCTGGCCGAAGACGGCAGCAAGGTCGTGAGCCACGACCCAGCGCCCGATCTCGAACTGTTGATGGCCGAGAACGCAACGGGGCAGGAACGGTTCAACCCGGGGGTCTATTAAGACCGCCCGGGCACTCCCCACATCTTCAGTGACTAAGCCCCGCTAGCGCGCGGATCGTCCTCGATCACGATCACCTGTTCATCGGTCACGCGGCTACGATTGGCCATGCGCGGAGCATTGAAAGATGCCAGCACGGCTTCGTCACGGCCATAGACATCGTCGAAGGTTGATAGCTTGCCCTCGATGTCGGACGCCATGGTGAAATAGGTGATGTAGACCGGCATCTTCTTCTGGAACGCGACCCTTGTGTATTCGCCTCCGTTGAGGAT
>SHLU01000019.1 GCA_004282995.1 Sphingomonadaceae bacterium | reverse complement strand
ATTGCCGGCGAGGCCGAGGAAAATCTGGTTCATTGGCGTAACTGGCCCCCGCGATGTCTGTTCTACGCATGGTGTGGCGCTTTGCACCCCGCACGGTCAAGCACGGTTCCATTTCCCGCGCAGGAGTCTATGGCCAAGGGATGGCGGTAAGCGCGACACGACAGGCACCGTTTGTCCTGCTGGACGATGCCCGCGACGATGGCGCGGCGCAGGCGCATCTGTACGAGAACGGCAAAGAATTCTTCATCGCCCATCGCCCGCACGATGTCGAACCAGTGCTTGAGGCTGCGCGTAGAGCGCAGGCTGAGCGTAGCGGGACGCTCGCGGGTTATATCGGGTACGAGGCTGGACTGGCTCTTGAACCGCGACTGGCTGCGCTGGCTCCGAGCCGCAGCGGCGGGGCTGGTCCGCTGGTTTGGCTCGGCCTGTTCGAGAGTGAGCAGGCTATTGCGCCGGACGATGTCCCGGCCTGGCTCGCTGAAACGGGCGGCTCCGACCGGACCAGCCTCGGCCCCCTCGATCCGCAGATATCGCAGGGTGCCTATGACGCCGCCTTTGCTGCCTTGCAGGATGCTATCCAGGCCGGTGACATCTACCAGGCCAATCTGACCTTGCCGCTGGCCGGAGCCTATTCGGGGAACCCGGTGGCGCTCTATGCTGCGCTACGCCCGGCAGCGCAGGCCGGCTATGGTGGGTTGATCTTCGACGGCTCGCATTGGCTACTCAGCCTGTCGCCCGAATTGTTCGTCTCGCTAAAAGATGGCGAGGCGCGGGCCAAACCGATGAAGGGCACGCGGCCACGCGACGCCGACCCTTCGCGCGACACTGCGCTGCGCGAGGATCTCTCCCGGTCGGAGAAGGACAAGGCCGAAAACCTGATGATCGTCGACTTGATGCGCAATGATCTGAGCCGCGTGGCAAGCGCGGGCAGCGTGACGGTCGAAAAACCTTTTGCGGTCGAAAGCTATCCAACAGTCCACCAGATGGTGACCACCGTGCACGCCACGCTGGAACCGGAACACGACGCGCTCGACCTGATGCGGGCGATCTTCCCGTGCGGTTCGATCACCGGCGCGCCCAAGATTCGGGCGATGGAGCTGATCAATGCAGTCGAGCGCGATGCCCGCGGCCCCTATTGCGGTGCCATCGGCCGGATCGATGCGCCCGACGAACAGGGCCGTTCCGATGCCGCCTTCAACGTGGCCATTCGCACACTCAGGCTGACCCCGGTCGAGAACGAGCGGGGGAAGGCGGTGCTCGGCGTCGGATCGGCCATCGTCGCCGACAGCGAGGCAGGCACCGAGTGGTGCGAAACAATCCTCAAGGGCGGCTTCGCGCGCGCCAGCGGGCCTGAATTGATGGCGCCCGGGTTTGACCTGATCGAAACCATGCGGTTCGACCCGCAAACAGGGGTGGCGCTGCTCGAAGCGCATCTGGAACGGATGAAGGACAGCGCCGGCACACTCGGCTTTGCTTTCGATCGCCATGCCGCCCGCAATCAGATCCAGGCGCTTTGCTTCGACCTCGATGCACCGGCGCGTCTCCGGCTGGTCTGTGCGCGTTCAGGCGCGACGACATTGGAAGCTGCACCGCTTGACGCGGGATGGGACGCGCCAGTGAAATGCGCCATCCTGCCATTGCCTGTCGACCCGGGCGATTGGCGCCTGCGTCACAAGACCAGCGACCGCGGTTTTTACGAGGAGGCGCTGGCAGCGGCCGAGGGCGCCGGTGCGCAGGAAGCCCTGTTGCTGCGCGACGATGGCTTGCTGACCGAAGGCAGCCGCACCAACATATTCGTCGAGCGCGGCGGCACTCTCGTCACGCCGCCGCTCGCTCTCGGCTTGTTGCCCGGAGTGCTGCGCGCATCGCTGATTGCTGGTCGCGCCCGCGAAGGCAAAGTGAGCCTCGCCGATCTCGAGCGAGGCTTCTACATCGGCAACGCCCTTCGCGGGCTGACAAAGGCACAGCTAATCGCATGAGTGAAATTTCGATCCTGTATGAAGATGGCGAGGCTCTGGTGATCGACAAGCCGGCCGGCCTGCCGATCGAACGTCCACGCAAAGGCGGTCCGGCTCTCGAAGACCATTTCGAGGCGTTAAAGCTGGGCTTCCAGCGTCCGCCGGTGCCGGTCCATCGACTCGACACCGATACCAGCGGCTGCCTGTTACTGGCGCGCAATCCGAAGGCGCTGAAGCGATTTGCCAGGGCATTCGAGGAGCGCCGTGTGGGCAAGCGCTACCTCGGCATCGTCGCCGGGGTTCCGGATCAGGACGAAGGCTCGATCGAACTCGCGCTGGCAAAGATAAGCAGCGCCGAAAAGGGCTGGCGGATGATCCCGGCGAAAAAGGGCAAGCAGTCGGTGACCCATTGGCGCGTGTTGCAAAAGCTCGAGCGCGGCACGCTGCTCGAATTCACCCCCGAGAGCGGGCGCACCCACCAGATCCGGGTCCATGCCGCCTCGGGACTCGGGCTGCCGCTGCTCGGCGACCCGGTTTACGGCGATGCCAAGTCGGGTCCACGCACTATGCTCCACGCAGCAAACCTGACCATCGAGCGCGATGGCAAGCCGCGAATCGAGGCGAGTGCACCGCTGCCCGCCGATTTTGCGGCGCTGGGCGCAAGCGATGGATAGCGAACTGATCGCCCGGGCCCACGCCCTGGCCGAGGAAAGCTTCCTCGCCGGGTCGGGGCCGGGCGGCCAGAACGCCAACAAGGTCGCGACCGAGGTGCAACTGCGAGTCGACATCTATCGCCTGCGCCTCGCTCCTCCGGTCTTCGCGCGTTTGCGCAAGCTGGCGGGCAGCAAGATCACCACGGCCGGGGAACTGCTGGTGACTGCTCGCGAGCACCGTACGCAAGAGGCGAATCGCCAGCTGGCACGCGAAAAGTTGGAGGAATTGCTGGAGGCCGCCCATCGGGAGCCCAAGAAACGGGCCAAGAGCCGGGTCAACCGGATCGGCAAGGTCCAGCGATTGAAGTCGAAAAAAGCGCGCGGAGCGGTAAAGGCCAAGCGCGGCAAGGTCTCGCGCAGCGATTGGTAGGGCGCATGGCGCTTGACTTTCGACAGTGAATCGCCCAATTGCGCGCCCGATATGGCGGTGCGCCGGTAATTTTACGCCGCGCGCCGCCTGTTGTTTTTTGGCCGCTTGCTGGCCCACCGGACACTTTAGGAAAGCACTATGGCGAAGCCCGCTACCGTCAAGATCAAGCTCGTCTCGACCGCAGACACGGGCTTCTACTACGTGACGAAGAAGAACCCGCGCAACATCACCGAGAAGATGACCTTCCGCAAATACGATCCCGTCGTGCGCAAGCATGTCGAGTTCAAGGAAGCGAAGATCAAGTAAGCTTCCTGAACGGCAGGAACCGCCTGCCGTCAGTGACGGTTCAGTGCTTCGTCTCTAATCACGAAGGCATGAACGCAATGATCGATACATTTCGCTCCATTGCCCGCCCCCTTACCGGGGCCGGCAGGGTCTCTGGCGTCGCGCTTGCCGCGGCGCTTGCCATCAGCGTGCCTGCGACCATGGTCGCCGCGCCAACCCCGGTGGCGGCGCAAAGCCGTGTGACACTGGACGATGCAGTTGCCGCCTTGCGCGGCATCTCGACGATGAAGGCCAATTTCAGCCAGGAAGACCGCAAGGGCCAAACCGTACGCGGTGTGATGACGCTCAAGCGCCCGGGCAAGATTCGTTTCGAATACGAAAAGGGCGTTCCACTGCTGCTGGTCTCCAACGGCAAGTCGATGACGCTGATCGATTATGAGGTGAATCAGGTTCAGCGCTGGCCGATCTCCAATTCCCCGCTCGGTGCGCTGCTCGACCCCAGCCGCGACGTAAAGAAATACGGCAAGCTGCTTCCGAGCAGCAATCCGGCGGTGATGAGCGTCGAAGTGCGCGATCCCAAAAAGCCCGAATTCGGCATCATCACGCTGATTTTCGTGCGCAATGCGAATGCGCCCGGCGGCTGGCAGTTGACCAACTGGGTCGCGCTCGATGCACAGAACAACCGAACCACGGTGCGTCTGTCGAATCAGCGCTATGGCGTGGCCGTCAGCGACACGGCATTTCGCTACAAGGATCCGCGCCGGACCAGCCGTCGCCCGGGCTGAACGCTTCGGCCACCGAAAGAGAGCGAATTGCGACAAAGTGCGACGATTCGTTCATTTGGCGGAAAGCAGGACAACCGTAATCTTAGACCACAAAGCGGACGGAAGGCGGGTTTCCCCCCTGTTGCCTCGCCCTTCCGACAAGGTTCGCTTTGCAACAGCGTGACGAACGCTAACAAGGAACCCTCGTGCCACTTGCCCCCGGCACGAGGGTTTTTGTTTGCCCTCGCCGGGCGTGCCGCAAATCCCGCCTCTGCTACCAGCCGTATGCGCTGGTGATGATGTCGTAGATTACGTCCTGCTCGATCACGCCGCGGGCCTTTTCCGCTCCGGGACCGTTGGCATAAAGGGCTACGTCCTCACCGCCATGGGTCTCGCTATCCATCGCGATTGCGGCTTGTTGCGTGGCCCCGACACCAGTCTCGGGCGTCACGCGCTCGCCGACGATCGCGCCCGGACCATTGGCGTATCCGAGCGTGGTGTAGGGCTTGCCGTCAGTCGCCAGCGAAGCCTGGGCGACCTCTTCCCCGGCGCCCGGAGGCGGAACCACCAGGCCGAGGATATCATTCCCGCGGCGGGGATAGCCGGCAATGGTAAAAACATGGCTGTGATCGGCAGTGACCAGGATCAGCGTCTCGCGCGGGTCGGTATTGTCGACCGCCCACTGAATGGCATTGGCGAACTCTACCGCCTCTTCGAGCGCCAGCCCGGCGCGTCCGGCGTGGTGGCCATGATCGATCTTGCCGCTTTCCACCATCAGGTAATAGCCGTCGCGATCGCGGGCCAGCCGTTGCACGGCGGCCTGGGTCATCTGCGTCAGGGTCGGCTCCTTGCTGTCGGGGGTGCGTTCCGCCACCCAGCCCATGTGACTTGGGGCGAACAGTCCCAGAAGCGGCCGGTTCAAGGGTGCTGCCGCGAGGCTTGCGGAATCGACGACGAAGTTGCCGCGCCGGCGTTTGACCCATTCCGTGGGCAAATCGTCCGAAGAATTGAGCCGTGCCCCGCCCACGGCGCTGCCGTAGAATGGGGCCAGTCCGCCACCCAGTGCGACGTCGAAATCGAAATCGATCAACTGCCGCGCTATGTCCCGACAACCAAGGTCGCGCTGGCTTTCATCGATCCAGGCGTCGACTTCCCAATTGCGCTCGGTAGTGCGGGCATAGACCGAAGCTGGCGTGGCATGGGTTATGCGGGCGGTCGAGACGATGCCTACCGCGAGACCGCGCTTCTTGGCCTCTTCGCCGAGCAGGGGCAGATGGTGCTGCTTGCCGCTTTCGCAATTGGCGCGGGCAGCGCCGGGGCCGATACCGAGATAGCCGATATTGGTCTTCTGGCCCGAATGCATGGCGGTAGCGGTACCGGCGCTGTCGGGAACCTGGGCGTCGACATTGTAGGTCTTGACCAGCGCAACATTGTCGAACTTTTCGAACGGCAGGACGTATTCCTCGCCGCTCATTCCGCGCTTCTGCCCGGCATAGATGCGCATTGCGGTGACGGTGGAAACACCCATCCCGTCGCCAATGAACAGGATGACGTTCTTCGCCTTCCTGCTCTCGGACTGGGAGGAAATCTGCGCCGCTCCACTGGATGCGCTGCTGACGCTGTTCTGCGCATGGGCATCGCTGCAGCTTGCCAGCGACATGGCAAGGGCGGAAAGGGTGAGCTGGAGGATGGGGCGCGTGCGCATGAATTGTCTCCGCTGGGATCGCAACTTTGTTGAGTGGTTGGCTTCAACACAGCGTAGCCTGCGCGGCCAAAAAGCGAAAGCTGGCATAGCTTGAACTTGTTGACCTGCCCCTTGCCGCTCAGCAGCCGCACATTTAAGGCAGGCGCCATGGTTTCAGTAACAACATGGAATATCAACTCGGTGCGCTTGCGCATGCCGATTGTCGAGCGATTCATTACTGAACACGCGCCCGACATACTCTGCTTGCAGGAAATCAAGTGCCAGGAGCACCAGTTTCCTTATGAGGCATTCCGGGCGCTGGGTTACGAGCATTTCGCGGTCCACGGGCAGAAGGGCTATCACGGGGTGGCTACGGTCGGGAAAGTGCCGTTTGCGGAGTTCTCGCGCCACGATTGGCAGGACAATGGCGAGGCCCGTCACGTCGGCGTCGAACTGACTTCGGGGCCGGGCCAGGGGACGGTCATCGAGAACGTCTATGTCCCCGCCGGCGGCGACGAGCCCGATCGTGCCATCAACGCCAAGTTCGGTCAGAAGCTCGATTTCCTTGAACGCATGACACGCTGGGCGGACCGGGTCGATCGTCCCACGCTGATCGTCGGTGATTTCAACATCGCTCCGCTCGAAAGCGATGTCTGGAATCACAAGCAATTGCTAAAGGTCGTCAGCCACACGCCGCTGGAGGTCGAAACGCTGCAACGCTTCATGGATGCGCATGGCTGGAGCGATATCGGTCGCGAGCACATTGCCGCTCCCGAGCGGTACTACAGCTGGTGGAGCTACCGTTCGAAAGACTGGCGCGCAAATGATCGCGGGCGGCGGCTGGACCACATGTGGGCGAGCCCCGAACTGGCAGCCCAGGCGCGTGCCCATCATGTGTTCGAGGATGCGCGCGACTGGGAAAAGCCATCCGATCATGTTCCGTTGACGACGGAGTTCACCTTCTGAACGATACTTCCGCCCCGTCACCTGCACCGCCGTCCCCGTCGCGTCGTGCGGCCCAGGCGATCGATGCGCTGCGCCATGGTTGGCCCCTGGCGCTGGAAGGGGCGGGCCTGCTGTTGCCGGTCGAAACCGCAGTTGCCCGCGGGGCCACTTCCGAACGATTGCTGATTTCCGCCGCCCGGGCCGCCACGCTCAAGCTGGCCAACCAGCGCGAGGCGGCCGTCCCCCACGCGCCGGTTCTGATTCGCGGTGCAGAACCCTTCGATCTCGACCTGGCCACAGCCGTGGCGGACCCGGCGCTCGACCTCAACAATCCTTTGAAGGGTCCATTTCGGGCCGAGCCGCTCGATTGGGGAAGGGCTGCTGCTGCCGCGTTGGAACTGGCACGGCTGGCTGGGATCCTGCCTGCTTTCATGGTCGCGCCTGACGGCGCCGGAGAAGCCCAGCCGGTCGCCCCGTCGGATCTTGCCGCCTGGGCCGACCCTTCACTGCTGACTATTGCGACCCGTGCGCGGTTGCCGGTTGCCGCCAGCGAGGAGGGGGAACTGGTTGTCTTTCGCAAGCCCGACGACACACGTGAACATTGCGCCCTGATTATCGGCCAGCAGATGGCCGGAACCGTCCCGCTGGTGCGGCTGCATTCGGAATGCCTGACCGGGGACATCCTCGGCAGCCTCAAATGCGATTGCGGCCCCCAGCTTGACGCTGCGCTGGAACAGATGGCTGAGCAGGCTGCCGGCGGCGGCTATGGCGTATTGCTTTATCTGAGGCAGGAAGGCCGCGGAATCGGCTTGATCAACAAGATGCGCGCCTATCGGCTGCAGGACCAGGGTTTCGACACCATCGAGGCCAATGAACGTCTCGGCTTGCCTGACGAAGCGCGCGATTTTATAACGGCATCCCAGATGCTTAGGCTGCTCGGAATTGGGGAGGTTGCTTTGCTGACCAACAACGAGCGCAAGGTTCGGGCGCTGGAAGAACAGGGGATCATTGTCGCGCGGCGGGTCGAGCACGCGCACGGATCCAACCGCCACAATCGCCGCTATCTCGCCACCAAGCGTGATCGCGCCGGACATATTCTTCCGTGAGTGTCACGATTCGACCAGAGCAGCCGGGAGACGAACCCGCCATCCGGGCGCTTGTCGATGCTGCATTTCATCAGGCGGCCTGGGCCGATGGGAACGAAGGCGAGCTTGTCGAAAGACTGCGTTCGGACGGTGACCTCGCGCTGTCGCTGGTCGCGGTCAATGCCGACAAGGCCATCATCGGTCACATCGCTTTTTCACCGATAACGATCGAGAACGCACATGGTGAGTGGTACCAGCTTGCGCCGGTATCGGTAATTCCCAGCGGCCAGAATTCGGGCATTGGCACGCGGCTGATCGAAGCTGGCAAGACTGCGCTCGAAGATCGCGGCGGGAGCGGGATCGCGCTGGTCGGCAGCCCGGAATATTATTCGCGTTTCGGCTTCACCGGCGACCATCAGCTCGAGCTCTCCGAGGAGCTGGATCCGTTCCTGCAGATACTGATCCTTGACGGATCGATGCCGAGTGGAAAGCTGACGCTCGCCACCGCGTTCGATGAGGACTAGCGGCGCTCCAGGACAGTGAGCCCAGGGCCAAGCACGTTGTTTTCGATCACAAGCGATTCGCCGCTCCAGTCGGCAACAAAGGCGGATCGACGTTCCAGGGCTGGCACGAACCGGGCATCATTACCGGCGATGACCAGGCCCTTCGAACTCTGGTCGCCTTCCTCTGCGGCAACCGCGATGAAGGCGGAGTAATTTTCCTTGTCACGCCCCTGCACGAACCAGTTGTTGGTGATCTGGCCGACCGAGCCTTGCGGCAGATCGATCATGTAATTGGTTTCGCGGCCGGCGCTGTCGTCGAAGCTGCTGGCCGCGATATCGGTGCGGCGCGCACGCGATTTGACGTAATGCCCGCCGGTGCCGCGTTCGAAGCGGCTGCGCGTGATGCGCAAATGTTCGATGGTGCCGGTATAGATCGAATGGGCACAGCCACCGTCCCCTTCGCACGTGCCGAGGCCGGAAAAGGTCGAGCGATCGACAACCAGCCGGATGCCATCGTCATGCGCGGTGAGGATCCCTTGCTGGCTATCGACGAACCAACTGTTGGCAACGGTCAATGATCCCTGCTCGAGCCTGATGCCGGCGCCGTTGGCATCAGGCACGCCGATATTGCGAAACACTAGCCCCGATACGCTGGCTTCGCGGCCGCGCAGAACCAGCGCTGCCTTGCCTTCGCAGGCGATTCCGTCCAGCACCGCAGTGCCTGGCTCGCTGGCGAAAAAGGCGATACTGCCCGCTTCCTGAACCGCACACTGACGGTAATTTCCCGGAGCGATGGCGACTGTACCATCGCCGGAGCCGATAGCATCGACTGCTTGTTGCAGCGTACCGAAGCTCTGACCTGTCTGCACCACCGTGAAAGGTCCCTGCGAGCCTTGCGCCAGCGCAGCGCCGAGCGGAATGAGCGCGATTGCCGCTGCAAAGACGGCGCCGACCAACCAGCTGGACGGGCGCAGGAGCGGGGCCGGGGCGAACGGAATACGGGCAGAGTTATCCATTCGCTTATCGCTAGGCAAAAAGGGTTAATGCCCCGCTAACGTTCGCCCCTCGCGTTAGTGTCTCTTGGAGGGCGTCCGCGCCGCGGCCCGACAGTCTTGCCGACCGCGATACCACGCGCTTCAAGTGCCTCGCGCAACAGCATCTCGATCTGTGCGTTCGCGCTGCGCAATTCGGCGGCGGCCAACCGTTCGATCGCGGCGTGCACCGCTGGATCAAGGCGGAGGGCGAAGGCTTTTTTCGCGGGTGCAGCCACGGCTGCCTCCTCAGTCTATCGAGCTATTGATACAGCGTGCCGGCATTGATCACCGGATGCGCATCGCGGTCGCCGCACAGAACCACCATCAGGTTCGAAACCATTGCCGCGCGGCGTTCGTTATCGAGCTCGACAATGCCGTCGGTCGAGAGTTTCTGCAGCGCGTCTTCAACCATGCTGACAGCACCGATCACGACCTTCTTGCGCGCCGCGATCACCGCATCAGCCTGTTGCCGGCGCAGCATCGCCCCGGCGATTTCGGGTGCATAGGCGAGATGGGTCAGGCCTGCCTCGTCGACGATTATCCCGGCCACGTGCAGTCGCTCGTTGAGTTCTTCGCACAGCTCGCGATTGACCACATCGGCGCTGCCGCGCAGCGTCGTCTTGTCGTCTTCGCTCATGTCGTCATAGGGATGGCGCGAGCCGACGGTGCGCAGCCCGGCCTCGATCTGGATGTTCACGAATTCCTTGTAATCATCGACATCGAACACGGCCTGTGCCGTATCCTGCACCCGCCACACCACGTTGCAGGCAATTTCGATCGGGTTACCGCGCAGATCGTTGATCTTGACCTTGTCGGAATGGATATTGTGGGCCCGTGCGCTGAGTTTCTTGCGGACCATCCACGGCCACACCCAGCGCAGCCCTTCGCGCCGCTCGGTGCCGCGATATTCGCCGAACAGGGTGATGACCGCCGCCTGGTTTGGCTGGATCATGAAGAAGCCGATGGCCACCCCGAGAAAAGCTATGATCGATCCGATCAACAGGCCGACGAACCCAAGCTTGGCCGCCTTGCTCGTTCCAACCTCCGGAAAGCCCTGGCTCACCACCCAACCCGCCAGGACGGCGACCAAAGCCAGAACGAGCAGCATTATATAGCCATTGTGGCTTGCCGCCGGACGTTCCCGGCTGATGTTCATACCCTTGATCGTTTCCACCATGACCACGCCTCCTCCAATATAATTATGATATCATCATTATATGAGCGGGCGCGAAAGTCAATCCGGGCTGGCTGCGCCGATTTCTAGTGGCGCCTGATACAGTCGAGAAAGCGCTCGCCATAGGCATCGAGCTTTTTCGCTCCGACACCGCCTACCTGACCGAGTGCCGAGAGGCTGTCGGGGCGGGTGGCTGCCATCTCGCGCAAAGTTGCATCGTGGAAGATGACATAGGGCGGCACTTGCTGTTCGACTGCCAACTCGCGGCGCAATTCGCGCAGGGCATCGAACAGCGGATCGCCGACCGGGTTGACGCCGCCGTCCCCGCGTCCTCGCCCGCGGCTCGATCGCTTGGTCTTGGGCGGCTTGACCATCAGCACGGCCTCTTCGCCCTTCAACACCGCACGCGCATCGCCGCCCAGCATCAGGCCGCCATGCTCGGTCGCCACCAGCGAGCCGCGCGCCTGCAATGCGCGAGCGACCGGCCGCAGCATTGCCGTCTCTTCACCCTCGACAATGCCGAAAACGCTCAGCCGGTCATGCCCGCGTTGGCGAACCCGTTCGTCGTCAGCCCCGGTCAGGACTTTTTGCAGATGGCCGAAGCCGAAGCTTTGTCCGGTGCGATAGGCGGCGGACAATATCTTGCGCGACAGCTCCGTCGCATCGATCACTTCGGGGGCCACGAGGCAATTGTCGCAATTGCCGCATTGGCGGGGCGGGTCCTCGCCAAAATGCCGGAGCAGAATGGCTCGCCGGCAGCCGGCAGTCTCGACCAGGTTGGACAGCGAATCGAGCCGCTGACGGTCGCCATCGCGCCGATCTTCGGGCACCTCGCTCAGGCGCATGCGGGCCTTGGCGAAATCTTCTGCCCCCCATAGCATTAGTGCCAGTGCAGGATCACCGTCGCGTCCAGCCCGGCCAGTTTCCTGGTAATAGGCCTCAATCGACTTGGGGATTCCGGCATGAGCAACAAAGCGAACATCCGGCTTGTCGATCCCCATGCCAAACGCGATGGTGGCGACAATGACCATGTCCTCGCTGGCGACGAAGCGAGCCTGGTGTTCAGCACGGACCTGCGGTTCGAGCCCGGCATGGTAGGGCAGCACGTCGCGCCCGGTGGCGGCGGCGAGCTTGTCGGCAATGTCCTCCACCTTGCGACGCGTCGGGGCATAGACAATGCCCGGCCCAGGCTGGTCCTCCATCAGCGCCTTCAGCTGGCGAACCGGGTTGTCACGGTGGCGGATGGCGTAGCGGATGTTGGGCCGGTCGAACCCGGCCACCACCAGCCCTTGGGCCGGAATGCCGAGCTGGTCGAGGATATCGGCTCGCGTGTGGCTGTCAGCAGTTGCCGTCAGGGCTAGCCGGGGTACATCGGCAAACCGGTCCATCAAGGGGCGCAGCTGGCGATAGTCGGGCCGGAAATCGTGGCCCCATTCGCTAACGCAATGTGCTTCGTCGATAGCAAACAGGGATAGCGGTGCGGCGCTCAACAGGTCGCAGAAGGATTGCTGGCTGGCCCGCTCGGGCGCGACATAGAGCAGGTCCAGCTCGCCATTGCGAAACGCGTCCATTGTCTCGCGCCGGTTTTCGTCGACGCTGGTGAGCGTAGCGGCGCGGATCCCGTTGGCCTGCGCCGACCGCAGCTGGTCGTGCATTAGCGCTATCAGTGGGGAGATCACGATACAGGTGCCAGGAAGCATTGTCGCCGGCAGCTGGTAGGTCAGCGATTTGCCTGCGCCGGTGGGCATGACGGCCAGCGTCGACTGCCCGGCCAGAACGCGCTCAATCACCTCGGGCTGCCGCCCGCGGAAATCGTCGAATCCGAACACAGCGCGCAGTTGCTCGCGTGCAGGTGCAAGGTCGGGGATGGTGGTGACAGGTGCGTTCACCCCGCCGCCATGGCATAGCGAGCGTTGACAGCATACGGGCAAGTGCAAGTTTTCCCTTGGCCCGCGCGTCGTACCAACGCTAGACTGACTGCGACGCCCCGCTTGGGCGCAACCCACGAATTTCTCGGAGATACGAAATGAAGACCGGTTTGCGATTCGCCACGGCCGTAGCAGGTGCGCTGGCATTGGCTGCTTGCGGAGATTCCAACGAAGTCGCGATCGAGGATGAAACCGATACTGTTGAGACAGTTGCCGACGAAGTGATGGAGCCGGTCGTGGAAGAGCCGGTCGCGGATGATACCGGTACTGCCGCGCGTGTCGACGAACAGGCTGAAGAGCGCCGCGAGACTGCTCGCAAAGTAGAAGAGAAATCCGTCGCCACGCAGGCCGATAATGCGACCCAGGTAGCGGCCGACATCCAGGCCATGGTGGATGCCAACAGGCAAGGTGCAGACCACGCTGACCATGCCAAGCCTGCGCAGCCAACCGAATAGCAATTGAAGGACGCGCTTTTCCGTCGAATGGACCAGGATATGGTAAATTCCATGACCCGAAAGTGCGTCCTGCCGGCCTGTGCATTCGCCCTTGCCCTGGCGATGACGGCGTGCGGTCCGGGTGAAAACGATCCCGGTCCGGGCGGTGTCACTGTGGGAGAAGCACAGGCGCTCGATGAGGCGGCTGCCATGCTCGAGGAGCGGAAACTGCCGGCCAATGCCATTGGATCGGCCCCGGCCGAGACGAGGGAGGGCGACCCCCCGCCTGCCGAACAATAGAAGAAGGACGCCCTTGATGACCGATACCGGGATGGATGCCGAGAGTTTCGAACAGTTCATCGAACAGCTTGAACGATATGTCCGCGAGCGTCTGATCCCGGCCGAGCGCGAAGTGATCGAAAACGACTCCATCCCGGCCGACATCGTCGAGGAAATGAAGGCGATGGGCCTGTTCGGCCTGACCGTCCCCGAAGACTTTGGCGGGGCCGGGCTCAACGCCTCGCAATATGCCCGGGTGGTCCACACCATGGCCTATGCCGCGCCGGCCTATCGTTCGATCTTCTCGATCAATGTCGGCATGTTCAACTCGGCAATCAAGAACGGCGCAACCGATGCGCAGAAGGCCGAATGGTGGCCCCGTATCGCCGCCGGCGAGATCGCCTGTTTCGGCCTGACCGAACCGGGCTCGGGTTCGGACAGTGCGGCAATGGCGACCACCGCCACCGCAGATCCAGGCGGCAATGGCTGGATCCTCAACGGTACCAAGCGCTACATAACCAACGCGCCCCATGCCGATGTTGCGCTGATCATGGCGCGGACCGAAAAGGAAGCCTTGCCCAAGAACGCCCATGTCAGCGCCTTCCTCGTGCCGATGAATACGCCGGGTGTTTCGACCGGCAGCCCTGACAAGAAGATGGGGCAGGAAGGCAGCCACATCTCCGACGTCATCCTCGACGATGTGAAGGTGCCCGGCGACGCCTTGCTGGGCGGCGAGACCGGCCAGGGTTTCCGCTTTGCCATGATGAGCCTCGACAACGGACGCATTTCGGTCGGCGCAGCAGCCACCGGCTATGCCCGTCGCGCGCTTGACAGCGCATTGCGCTACGCGACCGAGCGCAAGGCCTTTGGCGAGCCAATCGCCAATTTCCAGCTGATCCAGCAGATGCTGGCGGAAAGCGATATGGAAATTTACGCCGCCGAGGCGATGATGAAGGACGTGACAGAGCGCGCCGACCGGGGCGAGAACATCCTGCGCAAAGCCGCCGCCTTCAAGGTTTTCGCCAGCGAGATGTGTGGCCGCGTGGTCGACCGGGTGGTGCAGATCTACGGCGGTGCAGGCTATTTGGCCGAATATGATGCAGAGCGGTTCTTCCGCGATGCCCGCATCTACCGCATTTACGAGGGTACGACGCAGATCCTCTACCTGCAAATTGCCAAGCACATGCTGCGCGATTTCGCCGCCCAGAACGGCTGAGCGCGGGTGTATAACCTCCTCCAGGGCTTGTCTGTCATCGAGGCTTCGAGCTTCGTCGCCTCGCCTACTGCCGGGCTCTATTGCGCGCAGATGGGGGCCGAGGTGATCCGCGTCGACCACATGGCGGGCGGTCTCGACTATGATCGCTACATGCTGACGAGCGAAGGGCGCTCGCTCAGCTGGGAGAACCTCAACCGGGCCAAGAAGTCGGTGGCGCTGGACCTGCGCAGCGGTGAGGGGCGCGAGCTGCTGGTCGAGCTGGCGCGCAAGACGGGACAGGTCATCACCAACCTGCCCGAAAAGAGCTTTCTCAGCCATGCCGCCATGAGTGAAGGACGGGGCGATCTTGTCTCGGTGCGCATCATGGGCTGGCACGATGGGCGGCAGGCGATGGATTTTACGGTCAACGCGGCCAGTGGCTATCCGTTGATGTGCGGACCCGAAGACTGGGACATGGCGACCGCGCCGCCAGTCAACCAAGTGCTGCCGGCTTGGGACTTCATCACCGGCGCCTACAGCGCCTTCGCGCTGCTTGCCGCGCTGCGACACCGCGACGCCACCGGCGAAGGGAGCGAGGTCCGCATCCCGCTAGGCGACGTCGCCATCGGCACCATGGCCAATTCGGGCGCGCTGGCGGAAATGCTCTATCGCGGAGGCGACCGCGAGCGGCTCGGCAATGCCATTTGGGGCGCATTCGGACGCGACTTCAAGACACGCGACGGGGTGCGTTTCATGGTTGCCGCTTTGACGGCGAAGCAGTGGGATGGACTGGTCGTGGCATTCGGTGTGGAATCCGAGATCGCCCAGCTCGAAAGCGAGCTGGGGGTGCGCTTTGCCGATGGCGACACCCCGCGTTTCGAGCACCGCCACCGGCTGTTCGACCTGTTCCAGGCCGCTGCCGAAGGGTTTGACTGGGCCAAGCTGGAAAAGCGCATGGCCAATGCCGGGACCACATACGAGCGCTACCGCACAATGCATGAGGCGGCGAACGATCCGCAGTTGGTGAGAGACAACCCGCTATTCGGTCCTTCGCCTGCCAATCCATCGGGTTTCGAATATCCGGCCACCCGCAGCTTTGCCAATATGCCCGGAACCACACCTGGCGACCCGGCGCCAGCGCCCTATCTCGGGCAGCACAGCGAGGAAGTTCTGGTCGAGCGGCTGGGGCTTTCGTCGGGACAAGTCGCCCGGCTGATAGATGCCGGGACTGTCCGCCTGTCTGACAAGGATTGAATCATGAGCCAACGCCGCGCTGCTATCTGCACTCCCGTCCGCACACCGGTCGGACGCTTTGGCGGCACGCTCGCCCCGCTCGAGGCCGGCGCGCTGGGCGCGGTGATCCTCAAGGCGCTGGTCGAGCGTAGCGGGATTGATCCGGCGCGGGTCGACGATGTGGTCTTTAGCCAGGGCTATGGCAGTGGCGAGGCTCCTGCCATCGGCCACTGGAGCTGGCTCGCCGCCGGTCTGCCGCTTGAAGTGCCCGGCTTCCAGCTCGACCGTCGCTGCGGGTCGGGTGTGCAAGCGGTCGCGACTGCGGCGATGATGGTCGAGACCGGCATGGCCGACATGGTTGTCGCCGGGGGATGCGAGAGCATGTCCAATGTCGAACATTATACGACCGATCTGCGCGGCGGTGTGCGGATGGGCGATATGGTGCTGCATGACCGCCTGACTCGCGGACGGCTGATGAGCCAACCGATCGAGCGGTTCGGAATTATCACCGGCATGATCGAGACGGCCGAGAACCTGGCCAAGGACTATTCCATCACCCGTGAAGAAGCCGATGCCTTCGCCGTGCGCAGCCACCAGAACGCAGCGCGGGCCTGGTCCGAGGGCAAGTTCGATGATCACATCGTTCCGGTCGAAGTTCCGCAACGGCGCGGTGATCCGGTCGTATTCGACCATGACGAGGGCTATCGCGCCGATGCCAGCATGGAGAGCCTCGGCGGCTTGCGCGCGCTTGACGCGAAGCGTGACGCCGATGCCATTGTCACTGCGGGAAATGCCAGCCAGCAGAATGACGCTGCGGCGGCTTGCCTTGTGGTCGCCGAGGACAAGCTTGAGGAACTGGGCCTCACGCCTTCGCTGTGGTTCGGTGGCTGGGCCGCGGCCGGCTGCGACCCCTCGCGCATGGGGATCGGTCCGGTTCCTGCGGTCGAGCGGCTGTTTGCGCGCACTGGGAGGGGCTGGGACGATATCGGACTGGTCGAGCTCAACGAGGCTTTCGCCCCGCAGGTGCTGGCAGTGCTGAAGGGATGGGGCTGGAGCGAGGACGATACGCGCCGCGACATGCTCAATGTCAATGGCTCGGGCATTTCACTGGGCCATCCGATTGGCGCGACCGGCGGAAGGATCCTGGCCGACATGGCTGCCGAGATGCACCGCCGCGGGGTGCGTTATGGCCTTGAAACGATGTGCATTGGTGGTGGCCAGGGCATCGCGGCAATTTTCGAGCGCGCAAGCTGATGGGCGCATGGGACGCCTGGATCGGCCGCGAGATCACCGTAAACGATCGGCTCGAAACGGCGCTGGCGCATCGTTGGCTGGCGACCTTCGATCTGCCGCCCCTTTCGGAAGGCCCCATGCCACAAGGTGTTCACCTTTGCCTGTGTACCCCTGAGACGCCGACTGCCAGGCTCGGGAGTGACGGGCACCCGGTGCGCGATGACAGTCCTGATAGTTTCCTGCCTCCGATCGCCTTGCCGCGCCGGATGTGGGCCGCCAGCAACACGACATTTGTTGCTCCCATTCCCGTCGGTGCCCGCATCGAACGAACCAGCCGGATCGCTTCGATCGCCGAGAAAGAGGGCAGCAGCGGCCCGCTGGGTTTTGTCGACATCGAGCATGTCACAATGGCCGACGGTAACGAGGCGGTGCGCGAGATCCAGACGCTGGTTTATCGCGATGCGGCCGCGCCCGATGCCCCCTTCAGCCCGCCTGAGACTGACGCAGGACGTTTTGACGGGACGGCATGGGATGTGGTCGAAACCCGCGCTCCGGGCAGCGCCTTGCTGTTCCGTTATTCTGCGCTCACCTTCAACACTCATCGCATCCATTACGATTGGCCCTACGCGCGAGAGGTCGAGCGCTATCGCGGACTGGTTGTCCACGGGCCTTTGATTGCATCGATGCTGCTGCGGCTCGCTGCGCTGCAGTGTGGCGAGAACAGCCTTGCCCGTTTCGCGTTTCGCGCACTTAGTCCGGCCATTGCTGGTGAAGTGCTTCACCTTGCCATGCGGCGGGACCGGCGAAGTGGCGAGGTGGAGATGGGTGCGTTTGCCGATGACGGGCGGCAAGTGACCAAGGCCACAGCCTCGCTCGCCTAGCCGATTGGATAGTCGGCAATCGGTTCGATCACGCCATACTGCTCGCTGAAAGGTTCATGCCCAAGCTCGGGGAATTCCAGCTTCTCGATCGCAATGTGCGTATCCGGCAACCGGTCGAGAAGGTTGCGTATCAGCGTCAGCCGACCCAGCTTCTGGTCGTTGAAATCGACCAATGTCCAGGGAGCGTGTTCAGTATGGGTCGCCTCCAGCATGGTTTCGCGCGCTTGGGTATAAGCTTCGTATTTCTCGCGCGCGGCAAGATCGATGGGCGAGAGTTTCCAGCGCTTGAGTGGATCTTCAAGACGCTCGCGCAGCCGTTCCTCCTGCCGGGCCTGGTCGCTCGTGAGCCAGTATTTGAACAGGTGGATTCCGTCATCGACCAACATTCGCTCGAACCGGGGGGCTTCGGCGAGGAAGCTGTCGACCTGCTCGGCGGTGGCAAACCCCATGACCTTTTCGACCCCTGCACGGTTGTACCAGCTGCGGTCGAACAGCACGATCTCGCCTGCCGCCGGCAGATGCGGGACGTAGCGCTGGAAATACCACTGCGTTCGCTCGGTGTCGCTTGGCTTGGACAGCGCCACTATCCGGCACTGGCGCGGATTAAGACGTTGGCTGACGGCGCGGATGGCCCCGCCCTTGCCGGCCGTGTCGCGCCCTTCGAAAACAATACAGATGCGCGCCCCGGTCGCCCGCGCCCAACGGGCCATGCGGACCAGTTCCTCCTCGAGCGGCTCGACCAGGTCCTCGTAATCCTTGCGTTTCAGCTCGCCCATACCCAATCTCCAGTCATGAAGTACCGATTTGAACCTCTGGCTCCTGCATGGTAATGGTTACAGCTGAAACCATGGCTACTCTTGCAAAACCAGAACAGGATTTCAGTGTCCTGCCCGATATGCCGGCGGATGTCTTTACCGCTCCGCTCAAACGGCCTGATCACGTCGGCGAGGATTGGCTCGAACCGACCCAGACCCAATATTCGAGCGAGGACGACGCGGTCTGGGACGATTTGTTTTCGCGCCAGATGGAAGTGTTGCCAGGCCGCGCGGCGAGCGCGTTTCTGGCCGGCCTGGAAAAGCTCGATCTGGGCAAGGGCGGCGTGCCCGACTTCGCAGAGATGTCGGAGGAGCTGGATCGGCTGACCGGCTGGAGCGTAGTCCCGGTTCCGATGCTTATCCCCGATCACGTATTCTTCTGGCACCTTGCCAACCGTCGCTTTCCGGCGGGCAATTTCATCCGCACGCGCGAGACCTTCGACTATATCCAGGAACCCGACGTGTTTCACGACGTGTTCGGGCACGTGCCGATGCTGACCGATCCGGTGTTTGCCGATTACATGCAGGAATATGGCAAGGCGGGCTGGAAGGCGATGCGCTACAACCGGCTCAAGGCGCTGGGCGCGCTCTACTGGTACACGGTCGAATTCGGGCTGGTGCAGGAAGGTCCGAGCGATATCCGGGCCTATGGTGCCGGGATCCTGTCGGGTCCTACCGAGGCCGTTTTTGCGGTCGAAGCGAAGAGCCCGAACCGCATTATGCTCAATGTCGACCGGGTCATGCGCACCGATTACGTGATCAGTGACTTGCAGCCGACCTATTTCGTCATTCCCAGCTTCGAGGATCTCTACCGCCAGACGGTGGAGAGGGATTTCGACAAGCTCTACAAGAGCCTCGGCCCGGGCTT
>SHLU01000157.1 GCA_004282995.1 Sphingomonadaceae bacterium | reverse complement strand
CTTCCTCGGGCTCGGGCTCTTCGGGCTCTTCCACGTCGATGGTCGTAACCCGCTCGACGACGCTTTTCGCCGCTTCGTAGGCAAGACCAGTGACGAGCGTATACCCGATCAACACGTGGAGAAGAGCAACGATGATAATTGCAACAACGCGGTTGCTACTCATCTGTTGGTCAGCATAGGCCATGCAGTCGCATCACTCCGTCTGCGCCGGTGATCCCGGCTTCTCATGTCCGGCGCCTGCACCGGACGGCGATCCATTCATCCATCTCGAAGGAGCCGCAAACCGTCGAATCGACAATGCGCCGACCGCCTGGCCCCCCTAAACGGATTCAATCCGGGTAGATTGTTTTATCTCTCCAGCCCCGGACCGTCCGACCCTTAGCTATTGTCCAATGCTGGCGCAAACGCTTTATCGGTTAAGGGTCGATTCACAGCTCGGAACCGAGCATAGGGGCGAACGGTTCCGCAGCCGCGACCAACCGTAGAACGAAAGTCCACCTCATGCCGATCCCATCGATTCGCCTAGCCCTGACCGCGACAGCCGCGCTGGCACTCTGCGTGACCCCGCCCATCGGGGCCGCCCACGCGATGCAGCAGGGCGAGCCCGCCAGCACGCTTACCTGGACCGACATTGCCGACCTTTCCGATGCGGCGAAGATGGTGGTGCGCGCCAAGATCAAGAAGCAAGCCGAGTTGAGGCCCGAGCGGGCACCGGGTGTCGCTCCCGGTTATACCAGGCTCTATATCGAGGCCGAAACGCTGGCGCTGATCACGGGCAGTGCGCCCGTGGGCGAATCGTTGCGCTATCTTGTCGACGTGCCTCTCAACGCGAAGGGCAAAGCACCCAAGTTGAAGAAATCCGAGGTCGTGCTGTTCGCACGGCCGGTACCGGGACGACCAGGCGAGATCCAGTTGGTCGCTCCTGATGCCCAATTGCAGTGGACACCCGCGCTTGAACAAAGGCTGCGCCCGGTTCTCGCCCAAATGGCCGCGCCCACGGCTCCGCCCGTAGTGGTCGGGATACGCGATGCGCTTTCGGTTGCCGGCAATCTCAGCGGAGAGTCCGAAACCCAGATATTCCTTGCCACATCCAACGGGGCCCCGGTCGCGCTGAGCGTGGTGCGCCGCCCCGGTTCGCCCCCGGCATGGGGCGTGTCCTATTCCGAAATCGTCGACCAGGCGGTGCGGGCACCACAGCCGCAGACGCTCAACTGGTATCGCCTGGCCTGCTTTTTGCCGCGCGAACTGCCGAGTTCGGCTCATCTGAGCCAGGATCGGGCCGACCGCGCCCGCGCCGAGAACGATTATCGCTACGTGCTCGAACAGCTCGGTGCGTGCAACCGGACCCGGATGCCCCCGCCAGCAGCGTGACCGCGTAAGGCCAGCTAGCGCCATACCAAGATTAACTGGTTCCCCCGCCCGGGCGAGCATCGCTAGAGCCTAGCGGCCATGGAACAGCCGTCTTCATTGTCGCCCTTGCGTGTAGGTCTTGCCGGTCTCGGCACGGTCGGCACCGGTGTCATCCGCCTGCTCGAGCAGAATGGTAAGCTGGTGGAACAACGAGCCGGTCGGGCGATCAGGATTACCGCCGTTTGCGCGCGCGAGCGCCATCGGGACCGCGGTGGCGACCTGGGCGGCTACGCCTGGTGCGACGACATGGCCGAACTTGCCGCGCACGACGATGTCGACGTTGTAGTTGAACTGGTCGGCGGCTCTGACGGACCGGCGCTGACGCTGGCGCGGCAGACCCTGGCAGCGGGCAGGGGCCTGGTCACAGCCAACAAGGCCATGGTGGCGCATCACGGCATGGAACTGGCGCAGATGGCTGAAGCGCACGGTTGCGGTTTGCGGTTCGAAGCGGCGGTCGCTGGCGGCATCCCGGTCGTCAAGGGGCTGCGCGAAGGGGCTGCCGCCAATGTCATCGAGCGGGTTTACGGAATTCTCAACGGGACCTGCAACTACATCCTGACAGCGATGGAGGCGAGCGGTGCCGATTTCGGCGAATCGCTGGCCGATGCGCAGGCCCGCGGATTTGCCGAGGCCGATCCGGCCTTCGATATCGACGGCGTCGACGCCGCACACAAGCTGGCCATCCTCGCGGCGCTGGCATTCGGGACAGAGATCGATTTTGACAGCGTGGAAGTCGAAGGCATCAGGCAGGTGCGGGCTGTCGATATCGCGCAGGCCGATGCACTGGGTTACGTCATCCGGCTGATTGGCGTCGCCGATATGGAACATGCCCCGGCGGAAACGCGCCTGCTACAACGCGTGCGCCCGTGCCTGGTGGCCAAGGATCATCCGCTGGCTCCGATCGCCGGCCCGACAAACGCGGTCGTTGCCGAGGGCAATTTCGCGGGCCGACTGCTGTTCCAGGGCGCCGGGGCCGGTGACGGGCCGACAGCGAGCGCGGTCGTGGCTGATCTCATCGATCTGGCACGCGGCGAAAGCGGGGCTCCTTTCTCGGTCCCCGTCGCGTCACTGGTTGCTGCGGCCAAGGCTGACAGCGGCGCCCGCGAAAGCCGGTCCTACATCCGCTTCATGGTAGCCGATCGTCCGGGCGTGCTGGCCGAAATCGCGGCGGCGATGCGGGATGCCGGGGTCTCGATCCAGAGTTTGATCCAGGAAGGTGAAGCCAATGGCGATGGCGGAGTGCTGGTGGCGATGGTCACGCATACCGGTCCGGTCCGCAACGTCCGCCAGGCCGTAGCGATGCTCGAGGGATCGGACAGCTTGGTAGCAGAACCGCTGGTCATGCCAATCTTGCGCAATTGACGCGGTCCAGTTTGGCACTGCCTCCGCGCGCGGGGGCAAATGTCGCCCGACGTATCGACATTGCCAGCATGCCAGTCTAGGCGCCCCCCGAACTTCTGAAGGGACTGTATCGCCATGAATACCGCTACCGGATCGATCTCTGCAACCAAGGCCAGCTCGGTTCTCGATCGCGTATTGGTGATGGAAATGGTCCGTGTGACCGAAGCCGCTGCCATCGCCGCTTCGGACCTGATTGGTCGCGGTGACGAAAAGGCGGCCGATGCCGCCGCGGTCGAAGCCATGCGTCGGGCCTTCGACGAGCTTTACATCGATGGCACCGTGGTCATCGGCGAAGGCGAGCGCGACGAAGCGCCGATGCTTTATATTGGCGAGAAAGTCGGCGGCGCTCCGGGCAAGGGGCCGAAGATAGACATCGCGCTCGACCCGCTCGAAGGTACTACCATCACCGCCAAGGCTGGCCCCAACGCGCTGGCGGTGCTGGCGGCGGCTGAAAAGGGCTGCCTGCTCAACGCGCCCGATACTTACATGGATAAGCTGGCGGTCGGCCCGGGTTATCCCGAGGGTATTATCGACATTGCCAAAAGTCCGACCGAGAACGTCAAGGCAGTGGCAGAGGCGAAAGGCGTGAAGCCGTCGGATATCATCATTTGCGTGCTCGATCGCCCGCGCCATGCGGACCTGATTGCCGAATTGCGCGGCCTGGGTTGCGGCGTGGTACTGATCGGTGACGGCGATGTGGCCGGGGTGATCGCGGTGACCGACGAGGACACCACCATCGACCTCTATATGGGCCAGGGTGGCGCGCCTGAAGGCGTGCTCGCCGCCGCTGCGCTGCGCTGTGTCGGCGGCCAGTTCAATGGCCGGCTGGTGTTCCGCAATGAAGACGAGAAGGCGCGCGCCCGCAAATGGGGCATCGAAGACCTCGACCGTATCTACAAGCTGGAAGACCTGGCGAAAGGCGATTGCATCTTCGCCGCAACCGGCGTCACCCAGGGCTCGCTGCTCGATGGTGTCAAACGAAAACATGGTATTGGCGGCGCGCGGGTAATGACGACCGAAAGCGTAGTCATGCGCGCATCGAGTGGTACGGTACGCTGGATTCGGGGCGAGCACCGCATTTGACCTTTGCGACGCAGCGGGGAGAATGCCGCGCATTATGTTGCATTAGGATGGCAGGCGGCTAATCCGAGGCTCATCCGAGTCGCACAGGCCGGCTCGCAACATCCGGGGACGCTCTAATGAAAATCATGGCCGGCAATTCGAACCTGCCGCTTGCCCGGGCGATTGCCGCCTACCTCGAAATTCCACTGACTGATGCCAGTGTCCGGCGATTCGCGGACGAGGAAATATTCGTCGAGATCCACGAGAATGTCCGCGGCGAGGACGTGTTCCTTGTCCAGTCAACGAGCTATCCCGCCAACGATAATCTGATGGAATTGCTGATCGGGATCGATGCGCTGCGCCGCGCCTCGGCCAAGCGGATCACCGCGGTGGTGCCCTATTTCGGCTATGCCCGGCAGGACCGGAAGCCCGGACCGCGCACACCGATCTCGGCCAAGCTGGTCGCCAATCTCATCACCGAGGCTGGTGCCGATCGCGTGTTGGCGGTCGATCTGCACGCCGGCCAGATCCAGGGCTTCTTCGATATTCCGACGGACAATCTCTACGCCGCACCGACCATGGCAGCCGATATCCAGGCCCGCTATGGCGAGCGCGAACTGATGGTGGTTTCTCCCGATGTCGGCGGGGTGGTCCGCGCCCGCGCGCTGGCCAAGCGGCTCGACAATGCGCCGCTGGCCATCGTCGATAAGCGTCGCGATCGCCCCGGCGAGAGCGAGGTCATGAACATTATTGGCGACGTCAAGGGACGCCACTGCGTGCTGATCGACGACATCGTCGATTCGGGCGGTACGCTGTGCAACGCGGCCGAGGCTTTGCTGGAGCAGGGAGCGAGCTCGGTCGCCGCTTACATCACCCACGGCGTGTTGTCGGGCGGAGCGGTCGCGCGGGTCAACAGCTCGGCCCTTACAGAGCTGGTTGTCACGGACACCATCGGTGCCACCGACGCCGCCACCGATGCCGAAAAAATTCGCTATCTCACCATCGCTCCGCTGATCGGGGAGGCCGTGCGCCGTATCGCCGATGAAAGCTCGGTCAGTTCGCTGTTCGACTAGGCATTTCCTGGGCCGGGCGCCCTATTGCCAGGGACGCTTTTCGCCCTGTCCGATCCGGTCGAGTTCTTCCAGCCGCCGCGCCTGACGCGATTCGAGCGTGATCGTCAACAGTGGCTGAGGGGTGTCGAGAAAACGCCGGGGGGTCATCCCGAACATGGCCGTGAATTCCCGGTTGAGGTGCGACTGGTCGAAGTAACGCAGTGCAAGTTCCTGCGCTTCGGTGTCATCCGCCACGCCGCACAGATACGCGGCCAGGTCGAGAGCGCGGGCGCGGCGGAGCACCCGTTTGGGCGACAGGCCAAAATCGCGCTTCACGATCCGCTCCAGCCGCCGCTGGTCGACATTCAGCCGCTCGGCACATTCGGATACCGGAATATTCGGGTCTTCGAGGGCGAGTTGGTGAAATCCGGCTGACACCGGATCGGGCTTCTTTCGCCCCGCCTGCTCGACCAGCGCTTCCATGAAATCCTCAAGCGTGCTCATCCACTCCTCGGCACTGGTCCCCGATCGCAAATGGTCAAGTAGCGCATCGTCCGCCAACGGCAGGGCGGTGTGAGGTACAATGCGGTCCAGAAGATCTGTCGAAGGAGCCCCCCCCAGCGCGTGGACGGCGCCCGCCCGCAG
>SHLU01000156.1 GCA_004282995.1 Sphingomonadaceae bacterium | reverse complement strand
CGATGCCGAGGAGGAGGTGATTTACAACAATCGGCAGCAGGTCGAACTGCTCGGACGTCGCCCAAGGACGACATTCGGTACGCACCAAGTCGCTGTTGCGTTTGAGCGTCCGCTTCTGCGAGTTGGAAGGTGCGAATTCACCGGCCCCAACACGAACCGAAACGCAGGCCTGGCAATCGATACAGCTCGGCCGGTAGGCTACCGTCTGACTGCGGCGGAAACCAATCCGTCCGAGTGCTTCGTTAAGCTGGTCGGCATGTGGGCCCTTGAGCTCGGTAAAGACCTTTCGTTCGGTCTTACCCGGCAGATAAGGGCACGGCGCGGGGCTCGTTACGAAAAAGCGGGGGAAGCGAACGGGTGCCGTCACGGCTCTGCTTAAGCTCCTGTCAGGCAGTGTTTCGAAGCATTGCGATGAAGGAACTATGCCCGAGCAAAGGGGCCGGTAAAAGACCCTTAACCATATAACACGGTTAACTATTGATTATTTTACACAATTTCTGAAAGGTTGCCGAGGCGATCCGTCCCTTACTTGGCCAGTTCCACCGGCTGGACCTCGTAACCCTTGTTCCGCAGTGCCGAAACCAATGCCTCAAGCTGCTTCGAGTCCCGCGCCTCGCACTCGATATCGGTAATCAATCCCTTGGCCGGCAGATTGGTGAAGATGCGCTGGTGATAGATTTCGATGATGTTGACATTGTGGGCGGCAAATTCGCCCATCACGCTGTAGAGCGCGCCAGGCCGATCCTTCAGCGTGATCCGCAGCCGCGCCAATCGGCCGGCCCGGGCTAGGTCGCGCAGCAGCACATTGGCCAGCAGGCGTGAATCGATATTGCCCCCGCATAGCACCAGACCGATCTTGTGTCCGGCAAACGCCTCGCGATTGGACAGGACTGCCGCCAGTCCCGCGGCACCGGCACCCTCGACTACGGTCTTCTCGATCTGCAGCAGCAGCGAAACCGCGTTTTCCAGGGCTGGCTCGCCCACCAGCAGAATTTCATCGACCTGCTTGGCGATGATCTTCGAAGTGAATTCGCCCGGCGCCTTGACCGCGATACCTTCCGCGAGCGTGTCTCCGCCACAGGTCCGGTCCAGTCCCTTGACCTTGGCATACATGGACGGGAACAGCTCTGCCTGCACGCCGACGATCTTCATGTTTGGGCGCAGGGCGCGGGCCACGGTCGACATGCCACTCATCAGCCCGCCGCCGCCGATCGGAGTGACGATGCAATCGAGATCGGGCGCATCCTCGAACATCTCCAGCGCCACGGTGCCGGCGCCGGCTGCGACGTGCGGATCGTCAAACGGGTGGACGAAGGTCAGGCCGCGTTCTTTTTCAAGCTGGCGCGCATGGGCATAGGCTTCGTCAAATGTTTCGCCGAACAGCTCGACCTGTCCGCCGACAGCTTCAGTTTGCATGACCTTCACCGTCGGCGTGGAGCTCGGCATGACGATGGTGACCGGAACGCCAAGTCGCGTCCCGTGATAGCTTAGCCCTTGCGAGTGATTCCCGGCAGAAGCCGCGATGACGCCGCGCGTGCGCTGCTCGTCAGTCAGCTGCAACAGCGCATTGAGCGCGCCGCGCTCCTTATAGGCTGCGGTGAACTGCAGGTTCTCGAACTTCAGCCAGATATCGGCGCCGGCAATTTCGGACAGCGTCCTGGAATGCAAGGTCGGCGTGCGGACGACCGCACCTTCAATCCGCCTGGCCGCCGCGCGAACGTCGTCGATTGTCAATGACAGCTCGCGGCTGACGGATTCCGTAGGGTCGTTCCTGCTCATGGCACCGCGCCCTACGGGCGAAGGGACCAAGGTGCAAATCGAAAGAATGTTGGCATGGACAAACAATGCCATTACCCCGCAGCCGCATGAGCGAGATCAGGACCATCGCATTCATCGGACTTGGCGTGATGGGCGGGCCGATGGCGGGGCATCTTGCCCGCGCCGGCTATGCGGTGACCGGCTATAACCGCACCGCCTCACGCGCCGAAAGCTGGGCGGCCAACCTTTCAACCGAGGGGCTGGATGTTGCAACCGCGCCGACTCCGGCCAAGGCTGCCGAGGGCAAAGAGGTGGTAATGACCTGCGTCGGAAACGACACCGACCTCGATCAGGTTCTGCTTGGCCCCGACGGTGCGCTATCAGCGATGGCCCAGGGCGCGCTGTTGATCGACCACACCACGGTCAGCGCTGCCATGGCGCGCCGCGTCGATGGCGAGGCGGCCAAGCGCGGCATAGCAGCAGTCGATGCGCCGGTTTCGGGCGGACAGGCGGGGGCCGAGACCGGTGCCCTAGCCGTCATGTGCGGTGGCAGCGAGCCTGCTGTCGAGCGTGCACGCGCTGTAATGCAGGCCTTTGCCGCGCGAATTGTTCATGTCGGCCCCGCGGGTGCCGGACAGACCACCAAGATGGCCAATCAGATGTGTATTGCCGGTACGCTCGCAGGCCTGTCGGAGGCGATCCGTCTGGCCCAGGCCTCTGGGCTTGATTTGGACGCGGTCCGTCAAGCGATCTCAGGCGGGGCGGCACAAAGCTGGCAAATGGACAATCGCTGGGACACGATGGCCGCCGGAGAATTCGATTTTGGCTTTGCCGTCGACTGGATGCGCAAGGATCTGGGCTATGCGCTGGAGGAGGCTCGCGGCCTCGGTCTCAGCGCGCCGGTGACGGCGCTGGTCGATCAATTCTATTCCGAGATTCAAGCGATGGGCGGCGCACGGCAAGATACCAGTGCCCTCATCCGCCGGTTGCCCCAAGGGAAGAAAGATACATGAAACTGCGAACGATCCTGGCCGCCATTGGGCTGGCCACCCTCGCCGCCCCTGCGGCCGCCGATACGCTCATTTTCAATGTCGATGGCATTCGGATCGATGAACAGCGCGAGATCGATCGCTTTGCCGCGATGCTGATTGGCGACGATGGGCGGATCCTGCAAATCCTTGATCGGAAGTCGAAACTGCCGCCGGCGGAATACGCGGTCGATGGCAAGGGCCGCACCGTCATCCCCGGACTGATCGATGCCCATCTGCACGTCATGGGCGTCGGTTTTGGTGCGCTCACACTCGACCTGTCGGAAACCCGCTCGCTTGCCGAGGCGCAGGCGAAGATCGCCGAGTTTGCCGCTGCCAATCCGGGCGGACAATGGATCATCGGGCGCGGATGGAACCAGGAAATTTGGGGCCTTGGACGGTTTCCGACTGCCGCCGAACTCGACACGGTCGTGGCCGATCGCCCGGTTGTCCTCGAGCGCGTCGACGGCCATGCGACATGGGTCAACAGCAAGGCGATGGAACTTGCCGGCGTCACCGCGCAAACACGCGACCCGGTGGGCGGTCGGATCGAGCGAGTAGCGGGAACGCGCAATCCCTCGGGCGTCTTCGTTGATGCTGCCAGCCCGCTCATCTACAATCTCGTTCCCGAGCCGCGCCCGCGCGAGCGCGACCTTGCGCTGCAGAAGGCGCAGGACAAATTGCTTTCAATGGGTATCACTGCTGCCGCAGATATGGGCACCAGCCTCGACGACTGGCAGACCTTCCGCCGCGCCGGCGACCGCGGCTCGTTGAAATTGCGGATTATGGCTTATGCCGCGGGGGTCGAGGCGATGGAGAAGATTGCCGGCCCGGGTCCGACGCCATGGCTGTATGATGACAAGCTGCGCCTCAACGGAGTAAAACTATATCTGGACGGCGCGCTCGGATCGCGTGGAGCCTGGCTCAAGCGACCCTACAGCGACGATACGGGCAATACTGGCCTGCCGATCCTGCGCCCTGACCAGTTGCGCAACATGATGAGCCGCGCGGCGATGGATAATTTCCAGGTCGCGGTGCATGCTATCGGGGATGCGGCCAATGCAGAAGTGCTCTCTGCCATCGAGGAATTGGCCGCCACTTACGAAGGCGACCGGCGCTGGCGGATCGAACACGCACAGGTGGTCGATCCTGCAGACCTCGCCCGGTTCGGCAAGTATGGCATCATCGCCTCGATGCAGCCCGTTCACCAGACTTCCGATCGCCTGATGGCCGAGGCGCGCCTGGGACCGGACCGGCTCGACGGCGCCTATGCGTGGAACAGCATAGAAGATGCCGGTGCCCGACTCGCCTTCGGATCCGACGCACCAGTCGAATCGCCCGATCCATTTGCCGGATGGGCAACGGCTTTCACCCGCGAGGATGCCCAGGGACAGCCGTTCGGCGGCTGGCTACCGCAGGAACGCGTGACGCGTGAAGGGGGGCTAGCCGGGTTCAGCGCCGATGCTGCCTATGCCGGCTTCGCAGACGGACGCTTCGGACGCCTAGTGGTCGGCGAAAGGGCCGATTTCATCGTGCTTGCCCGCGACCCAATGCTGGCCAGTCCCGCGGACTTGCGCTCGGCCAGGGTCCTTGAAACCTGGATTGGAGGCGAGCGGGTGTTTGCCGCCAATGGCGAGTAATCGCGCGGACCCTGCGTTGTTTCGCCAAGGTATATTTTAACCCGAAATTTACATTGGCGCGACAATGCCTACTATTCAACTTTACGCGCCTTGATGAAACCGGAGATCGAATTCCATGCAACTGCGAAATATTGCCCTCACCGCCGCCGCTCTTGGCCTCGCCGCAGCACCTGTGGCTGCAGAAACCTATCGTGCAGCTGCACCTGTCGAAGCGAGCAGCGAATTGGCAGGGCAGAGCGATCTGTTCTTCATCCTCGGCGTTGCTGCTCTGATTGGCGGCATCATCGTGCTTGCAACTGACGACGAGGATCCGGTTAGCCCCTGAAACAAAAGGGGTTTGATCGATTTGTTCAGTCGATCGCCCTTGTCCCACAGTGAGCTAGGTAGTTATCCCGATAACACTGAAATTATCGCCTTTTTCGGGTTGCGCTTGCTGGAACCGTCGCCTAAGACACGAGTTGAAATGAAACACAGAATCTTCCTCAAGGAGGGCAAATAATGAAAATCCGTGGTGCTTTGGCTGCTCTGGCCGCCGTTACTCTCGCTGCCGCACCGGCAGTTGCCGAAGGCGAATTCTCGCGCGTTTTGGCTCCGGTTGAAGGTACTAGCGAAGCTGGTGGCGGTTCGGGCGCTGTCGTGCTCGCGATTGGTGCTCTCGCTGCTATCATCGGCGGCATCATCATTGCTGCTGGCAGCGACGATACCCCGATCAGCGCTTAACAGCTGCTGGCAACAGAATTCCAAAGCGGGGCCTTTGAGCCCCGCTTTTTTTGTGCCTTTGAAAGTCTTGGCGGAAAGATCGCGGTAGGGTCCATGGGGCAGAGCGCGGACCGGCGTTCTGCAAAATGGCGGCCAACCGTTCACTCGGCAATCCGCGAGTGAACACTGAACATCAGGCTTCAGGGTACCGTCGCTTCTTTCTCGTCCTGGCCAGCGTCTCTTTCGGCAGCCTTGCGCCGTTTACGCTCTGTCATCCACATCAGTATCATTGATGCCTCGAACAGAAGATAGAGCGGAACGGCCAGGATCAACTGCGAGCCGGGATCGGGTGGCGTCACGATTGCAGCGACTGCAACCACACCGACAATCACATACCGCCGGGCTTTGGCGAACTGGACCCGGCTGACAATCCCGGCGGCGTTGAGCAAGAGCAGCAGGACCGGCAGCAGGA
>SHLU01000155.1 GCA_004282995.1 Sphingomonadaceae bacterium | reverse complement strand
ACGCCAAGCCGGAACCCAAGGTTGAAGCCGTGGCGAAGGCCGTCGAGGCTCCGGCCAAGAAGGCTGCTCCGAAAAAGGCCGCCAAGAAGAAAGCTGCCAAGGCACCCGTGCGCAAGGCGGCTGCCCGCAAGGCTCCTGCCAAAAAGGCCGCGGCCAAGAAGATTGCTCCCAAGAAGAACGTCGCGGCCAAGAAGGCTGCGCCCGCCAATTCCACTGTTTCCAAGCTGAAGGATACCATCATGGCTACCGACACCACCAAGATCGCTGACGCCGCCAAGACGTTTGCCGCTGACGCCCAGACCCGCCTCAAGGGTGCCTACACCAAGAGCACCGAGCTTGCCGGCGATGTCGTTGAATTCAACAAGGCCAATCTCGAAGCCATGGTTGCTTCGGGCAAGGTCCTCGCCAACGGCGTGCAGGAAATGGCCCGCGAAGGTTTCGAAGACAGCAAGAAGGCTGCCGAGCAGGCCCGCGAAGACGTCAAGCTCGTCGCTGCCATCAAGTCGCCGACCGAGCTGGTCAAGCTGCAGGGTGAATTCGCCCGTCGTAACTTCGACGCCGTAGTCGCCTACAGCTCGAAGAGCACCGAAGCTTGGCTGAAGCTTGCGAACGAAGCATTCGCTCCGATTTCGAGCCGCTACAGCGAAGCCGCCGAGAAATTCTCGAAGGCCGCGTAAGCTTACGCGAACAGTTTGAAGGCCGGGTACCCTCTCCTCTCCCACTCGGCTGGATTACTGGAAGGGCTGGATGGCAATCGCCGTCCAGCCCTTTTTTCATGGGCTGCCTGTGCCAATGGGAGCCAGCAGCGACCTGGGAAACCCTAGCATTTGGTGCGCACAAGACTTTTGCTTGATCGACCATCTTGCATGGGAAGCGGACGATACGATATTGCCCCTCGTGATGACTGACCTGATCCGCCTCGACCACCCATCTCCGATCCGCTTCGCGCGGATGACGGAAGGGGACGATTCCAAGGATGGCGAAGATGAAGGCCAGGTCGGCATCGCCACCAAAACCCGCGCCAAGCCCAAGAAGCCCAGCCAATACAAGGTGCTACTGCTGAACGACGACTACACGCCGATGGAATTCGTCGTCATGGTCCTCAAGCGGTTCTTCAAAATGGATCTGGACGAGGCGACCCGGGTGATGCTGCATGTGCACCAGCGCGGTGTGGGCGTTTGCGGCATTTTTCCCTACGAGGTGGCCGAGACCAAGGTGAACCAGGTCATGGATTTCGCCAAGCAGCACCAGCATCCGCTACAGTGCACACTCGAAAAAGCGTAGCAATCATTGCTCCTGCAAGGTGGCTCGCCGCGCTTTCGCTGTCCCCGTTTTCCCGCTAGAGCGCGTCAGGTGGCCACAATACCGGCCCCGGTGACCATGTGAGCGACTGACCCCAGGGTGTTGAAATTCCTTCCCTCGATTGATCGCTACATCTTGCGGCTGACGATCGTGCCGATGATGTCGGTGTTCGTGCTGGCCGCATCGCTGCTGCTGCTCGACAAGATGCTGCGGCTGTTCGATTTCGTCGCTGTCGAAGGCGGCCCTATCGGCGTCGTGTTCAAGATGCTCGGCGCGCTGATCCCCGAATATGCCAGTCTCGCCATTCCGCTTGGCCTGCTGCTGGGAATTCTGTTCGCATTCCGCAAGCTTGCTACCACCAGCGAACTCGACGTTCTGCGCGGTGTAGGACTGAGCTACGGCCGGTTGCTGCGGGTGCCCTATTTCCTGACCGGCATTCTCGTCGCCGTGAACATTGCGCTGGTGTTCTACATCCAGCCGATAAGCCGCTATTATTACGAACAACTCGAATACGACCTGCGCTCGGGCGCATTGGGGGCTTCGATCAAGGTCGGCGAGTTCAACACCGTCGCCGAACGCATGGCGCTCAGGATCGAGGAAAGCGAAGACAATGGCCGGCAATTGAAGGGCATCTTCGCCCGGGTCGCCAACCAGAAGGGACAAGTCCTCTCGATCAGCGCCCGCGAGGGGCGTTTCCTGGCCACGACCGACAGCGTCGATACCATTATCCTGCGCCTGACCGATGGCACCATCATTCAGGACACCGGTGTAAAGGATCAAAGTGCGCAGACCCCGCGCGTGCTCAGTTTTACCCGCCACGATCTGCCGATCGATCTGCCCCGGATGGAAGAGTTCCGCGCCCGCGGCGATGCCGAGCGCGAGTATATTCTGCCCGAGCTGCTGAAGATCGGCTGGAGCGATCGCGAGAGCGAGGCCAAGCGCGACGCCAGCCAGGCCAGTTTCAATTTCCGCCTTGTCGAGGTGGTGATGATGCTGCTGATGCCGCTGCTGGCAGTGTCGCTGGCGGTACCACCCAAGCGATCGACCAGCGCGCTCGGCGTGTTCGTCTCGATTGTGATGGTGGTCAGCTATCACAAGATAAACCAGTATGCGGAGGATATCGCCGCGCTCGGACGAGTTGATCCGATCATTGGCCTTTGGGGGCCCTTTGTTCTGTTCGCCGCGCTGATCGTGTGGATGTACTGGACCCTTGCGCACAAGCCGGGGGGGCAACCGATCGGGGCGCTCGAAAGCGTTTTCGCCAAGCTATCCAAGCGCATCGGCAAGTTGTTCAAGCGCCGGCGACACCGGACGGATGATTTTGCCTCTCCTACAGTGCCCGAGCCTGCCGAGTAGCCGATCATGCATCTCGATTTCTTCCCCTCGCGCACCTTGACGCTTTATCTCGCCAAGCTGTTCATCGTCCGTATCCTTGCCATGCTGGTGATGCTGGTGCTGGTGCTGATCATGCTCGACCTGCTTTCGACGAGCGGCGACATCCTGGCGGTCGAAGGTAATGGCCAGGGCGAATTGCTGACCTATGCGGGCCTGCGCATCCCGCAGCTGATCCAGCGTTTCCTGCCCTATTCGGTCCTGCTGGCGACAATTATTTCACTCATCACCCTCAACCAGAACAGCGAAGTCGTGGCGATGAAGGCGGCGGGCCTGTCCGCTCATCAGGTGCTGGCTCCACTGCTGCTGACATCCGCGCTCGTGGCTGCGACAAGCTTTGCCTTCAACGAACGGGTTGTCACCCGCTCTACCGCGACGCTCAAGGCTTGGGAGGCAACCGAATACGGCGCCCTGCCCCCTGGTTCCGACACCAAGGCCAATGTCTACATTACCGACGGCACCAATATTCTCACCGCACGCACGGTGACCGGCAGCGGCAAGGGCATCGTGCTGGGCGGGGTCACCTGGTATGGCCGGGCGCCGGGCGGACAGATATCCGAACAGATCCGCTCTCCGCAGGCACGCTTTGTCGATCCCGGCTGGGAACTGGACAAACCCCAGCGGTTCGAGATCGCCACTGCCAATACGACCACCGCCGATGCGATTGTCGTCGGTGAAGGCCTGACGCCGCAACAGATCGAGCTAGAAGCGATCGATCCCGACAGCCAGCCGTTCTGGGATCTCGGCAGCGCCATCGATGCCTATGAGGAAACAGGCCGCCGCACTGCCGAATTGCGCGCCAAGTGGTGGCACAAGCTATCGGGCCCCCTGTCGGCATTCCTGATGCCGCTGCTGGGCGCCGTCGCGGCCTTTGGCCTTGCCCGTTCCGGACAGCTGTTTGTGCGCGCAGTTATCGGGATGGCGCTCGGCTTTGCCTATTTCGTGGTCGACAATGCTGCGCTGGCAATGGGCAGTTTCGGCGGTTACCCCCCGTTTCTTGCGGCCTGGGCGCCGTTCTTCCTGTTCCTGCTGGTCGGCGAGACGGTCCTCATCCGGACCGAGGAATGAGCGACTGGTCGCTCCGCCTGGCGCGGCCGGACGATGCACTCGCATGGCCCGCCATCGAGCGCGCCGCAGGGGAAATGTTTCGTGACGACCCTGGTCTTTCAGAGATCGATTTCGACAAAAGCCGGGACGCGAGCGACCTACGCGGATTGATCCGCAAAGGCCATTGCCTTGCAGCACATCTCGGCGAGCGCCCCATCGGCTTCCTAGCGACGGAGCCCTTCCGGCGGGAACTGCATATCTGGGAGGTTTCGGTTCATCCTGACGGGCAGCGCAAGGGGATTGGTGCAGGTCTGATAAGAGCCTGCATGGTCGATGCCCGCAATTCTGGCTTCGTCGCCCTCACCCTCACCACTTTTCGCGACATCGAATGGAACGGGCCATTCTACCAGCGTCTCGGCTTCGAGGAAGTTACTGCACTCGACGCACACCCGCGATTGGCGAGCGAACTGGCGCTGGAGGCCGATAATGGTCTTCCGGCGGAGCGGCGCTGCGCGATGATCCGGTTCCTCGATTAGTTGAACCCGGGAACCAATGCGTAATTGCTCCGTTGCGCGCCATGATGTCGCCACAAAGGATCCATGACATGAACAAATTTGCAGTTCCCGCGCTGGCCGCAGCGCTTGCCCTTGGCGCCTGTGCCGAAGCCAATGCGCCCGAAGCCGCCGATGGCGATGCTGGCGACACCACGATTGTCCAGCCGACCGCAACCGAAACGCAATATGTCGAAACCCCCGCCGACGCCGACGAAGGTTCGAGCGTCGAGATCGATGGCGGCGATGTCGATGCCAAGATCAGTGAAGACGGTGTCGAAGCCAAGGTTGACCTTAACAACTAGGCGCGCACTCCGACAGAGTTCGGAAAGGGGCCGCTGGCATGATGCTGGCGGCCCCTTTTCTATTTGCTCAGGAGCGGCGGCCCGCGGTCATCGTGCTACGGGCGATCCGCCCGACAAGAGACCACATCCCGGGATGATTGGCGCCCTGATAAGTCGATTCCCCGCCAAGTTCCGAATGCAGTCGGCGATGAGCCTCGGGCAGATCATGATAGGGCATCGACGGCATCAGGTGATGCAGCGCGTGATAACGTAAGCCGACGGGAGCCCAGATTTCCGCGATCCTGCCCGGCGGCGGCACGTTGACGCTGTCGAGAAACTGCGCGGTCACGGTCATCGCCTCGCCCTCGTTCTCCCACAAATGGGCGACCAGCGTGCGCAACTGGTTGAGCAGCGCAGTCAGGCTGAGAATGGCGAGTGCGGTCAACAGTGGTGCCCAACCGAGCACGAGCACGCTGCCAATCAACACCCACGACCAGATGAACACCCCGGTCTCCTGCCAGAAGACACGCGGCTTCAGCTCACCTTCGGGTGGACGGCGGCGGAATTCGGGATTTATCGAAAGGGCTGAAAACCTTTCCCACACATAGCGGCGCAGCGGCGGGACCACCGCGCCAAGCGGTACCAAGATTGCCGAGCGGATCAGCAGTGCAATCGGCGCCAGCAACGCCACCAGTACGAAAACAGGCAGTGTCCAGGGTTTCATCAGCGCCAGCGGGAGATATTCGGGATCCTCAATCGTTCCGTATTGGGTCCGCTTGTGATGCAGCGTATGCACACCCTCGTACATGAAACTCGGCGTCAGCAGCGGGATGCCCACCAGCAGGTTCCAGCCCAGCCTGAAGCCGGGCAGCGACTTTTTGTGAATATGGGTAAGTTCATGGATGAACATCAGCGCGCGATAAAGCGCCAGCGCGGCGACCAGTCCGGCGGCAATCTTGACGGCCAGCGGCTCGAGCAGAGTGGCAGCGGCAATCCCGGCGTAGCCAACACCCACGGATGCCAGCATGTCGGGCC
>SHLU01000154.1 GCA_004282995.1 Sphingomonadaceae bacterium | reverse complement strand
ACCTGGTCGGTCGCAACGGCATGCACCGCTACAACAATCAGGACCACGCGATGATGACCGCCATGCTTACGGTCGAGAACATCCTCGCCGGCGAGCGGGTTTACGATATTTGGTGCGTCAACGAGGATGCCGAATACCACGAAGCTGGCGACGAGGGCGCCGAGAAGGCGATCCCGGCCCGTGAGGCAAGCCATGAAGTGAGCTCTGACCAGGCTGCCGCGCTCAACTCGATGCGCGATGTGCCCGAACGCATCGTCGCCGATGAGGAAGCAGCAGAAGACGGCTCGCGCCGTGTCGCCTGACGCCGCGCGAAGCAGGGAGGCACAACCGATAATGGCCTTGCTCCATCGCCTCAAGAACATCGTGCTGGTGCGCTATTTGCTCGCCAGCGTCGGTGCCCTTGCAGTCGATATCGGCAGTTTCCTAGCCTTACTGGCGGGCGGTGTACCGGCAGTTCTTGCCTCGGCGATCGGTTATTCGCTCGGCATTCTGGCCCACTGGCTGCTCTCCAGCCGGACTGTCTTTACGGGCAGGGTCGCGGAGCGCGGGGCCGGAAGAACCCGCCAGAAGGCACTGTTTGTTGGATCGGCATTGGCCGGCCTGGCGCTGACGACAGCCATTGTCGGTATCGGAGAGCTTTCCGGTATTGATCCAAGGATTGCCAAACTGGTGGCGGTGGGCGCAAGCTTTGCCTTGACCTGGCTGCTGCGCAGCAAGGTCGTGTTCCGCCACGGGGGCTGATGCGATGACCTATCCGGCCGAAGACCGGCGCCTGCGAGCAAGTGAGTTTCCGCTGCGCCGCATTGTGCTGGTGTGGCTGGCGATCAGCGCGTTGCTTCTGCTGACGGCGTGGAAGAATATAGCCACTGGTCGTTTTCCCGACCCTGATGATGTGCTGCGGTTGGTGCAAGTGCGTGACCTGCTGGACGGGCAGGACTGGTTTGACCTCAAACAATACCGTGTCGATCCGCTTGGATCGGTGCCGATGCACTGGTCGCGCCTGGTCGATCTGCCCTTGGTGCTGGTGGTCGCGGGCCTGGCCCCGCTCATCGGTGCCGCGCTGGCCGAGCAGGTCGCTGTCGTTCTCGTACCGCTGTTGGCCCTGCTGGTGACCATGCTGTTTCTCGGCCGCATGACGTGGCGGTTGTTCGATGTCGAAACCGCAGGGCTGGCCTGTATTACGCTTGGCTTTCTTCCTTTGCTGGTATTCCAGTTCCAGCCTTTGCGGATTGACCATCACGGATGGCAGATTTGTGCGGTGGCAGCAGCCATGTGGGCCATCCTGCACCGGCAGGCCTATAAGGGCGGAGCTCTGGCCGGGCTCGCGATGGGGCTCGGCATCGCAATCTCGCTCGAACTACTGCCGATAGCGGCTCTGTTTGGCGGGGTGCTGACGTTACGCTGGCTACGCGACGGCAAGCAACGCTTCTGGCTGGTCGGCTATCTCCAGGCGCTTGCCACCTCGCTCGCCCTTCTGTTCCTCGCGACCCGGGGCACAAGCGACATGGCGCTGTATTGCGACGCGCTGACTTTGCCGCATGTCGGCTTTTTTTCCGCGGTCGCAGTTGGCGCAACGATCCTTGCCTGGGCGCCTCCGATGCCCTGGCCTGCGGTCGTCCTCGGCCTGGGCCTGGCAGGCGCTTCGGGGCTGACCGTATTCGGCATGGCGTCGCCGCAATGCCTGCGCACTCCGTTCGGCGCTCTCGACCCGATGGTGCGCGATTACTGGTATGAAAACGTGCTCGAAGGTCGCCCGGTCTGGTTCCAGCCCGCATTGATCTATCCGCAGTTGCTGCAGGTCGTCGCCGGTATCGCGGTCGCTATCCACTTGTACAGCCGGTCCACCGGATGGAAACGCGGCTGGTGGAGCGAATACCTGCTCGTCCTGGGCGGCACCTTTGTGCTCGGCCTGCTGGTCTGGCGCTCGATGGCATTTGCCTCGATGCTTGCCGCTCTCCCGCTCGGCTATCTGCTCAAGCGCGGCCTCGAAACTTTCCGCAGCTCTCCTGTCCTCCTCCAGCGCATGGGGGTCGTACTGGGCATGATGCTGGTATTGGTGCCATCGGCACCATATCTCGGTATGCAGCGGCTCATGGCTCAGGCCAGCGGCAGCCCCGGCGGCGGGTTCAGAGAATCTTCCTGCGAGCTGTTCACCAGTGCCGAGGCACTTGGTGAACTGGAGCCTGCAACGGTCTTCGCGCCACTCGATATAGGGCCGGCCATCCTGCAGAGATCGCCGCATGCAGTGGTGGCAACGGGCCACCATCGCGCCGAAGCTGCCATGCGCGATGTCATCACCGCGTTCACCTCGAGGCCAGAGGACGCGCGAGTGCTGATAAACAAGCATGGCGCAAGCTACATGGTGATGTGCATGGACCTGGTCGAACCCGAAATCTACGTGCGCCGGGGCGTGGAAGGAAGCCTTGCTGCTCGGCTGCGCGAGGGAACGCCGCCTGCCTGGCTCGAACCGGTAGACCTGGGCACGCCGGAGAGTTTCCGCATCTGGCGTATTACCGACTAGGTTTTGGTCAGGCCGGCCTGAAATCCATTGCCGCGCCGTTGATGCAATGCCGTTTGCCGGTCGGTGCCGGGCCGTCATTGAAGATATGTCCCAAATGTCCGCCACAATCGGCGCAATGCACCTCGGTGCGCGGATAGCCGAGTTTGAAGTCTCTCGACATGCCGACCGCGCCGCGATCGATGGGCTGCCAGAAGCTCGGCCAGCCGGTGCCGCTGTCGTATTTGTGGCGCGAGGAATACAGCTGGTTGCCGCAACCCGCGCAGACGAAGATACCCTTGCGCTTTTCGCGGTCGAGGGGCGAGGAATAGGGGCGTTCGGTCGCATCCTGCCGCAATATGCGGAATTCCTGCGCACTCAGCTGCTTGCGCCATTGCGCCTCGGACTTGCTGACCGGAAAGCTCTTCGCTTCGGCCGGATTCGCACCGCAAGCCGCCAGCGTGGCCAGCGAAACGCCAGTGCCGATCCAGCCCAGCATGGCTCGACGGGTGGTGGCAACAGTCATGACAGGCTCCAGCTTGCAGAGGGCAATTTATAACCCGATGCCTCTGAATACGACGCAACCACGCCAATGGTTGCACCCATCTCACATTATCGGCTGCTCAGAACTCGGTGACTTCGACCTCGAGCTTGCGAAAGCCCTCGACGAAATTGGCGCGCACGCGCTCGACGTCTCCGGCTACGTGGACGCGCATCCGGCGCTTGTGCATTTCCTCCAGCAGGATGCGCAACTGCAGTTCTGCCAGTCGGGCGCCGACGCAGCGGTGGATGCCGTAGCCGAAAGCCAGGTGGCGGCGCGCGTTTTCGCGGGTGATATCGAGCTTGTCGGCATCCTCGCCGAACACTTCTTCGTCGCGATTGGCGGAATTGTACCATAGTATCACTTTGTCACCGGCCTTGATCTGCTGGCCGAAGGCCTCGGTATCCTCGGTGCAGGTGCGCCGCATGTGCTTGAGCGGGGTCTGGTAACGGATACATTCCTGCACCGCGTTGGGGATGAGGTCGGGCTGCTCCTCGAACAGTTTGCGCTGGTCAGGGAATTTGTCGAGCGCGTGGATGATCCCGCTCATCGTGTTTCTTGTGGTGTCATTCCCGCCCACGATCAGCAGCACCAGATTGCCCATGAATTCCTGCGGGCTCATCTGGTTCATCGCCGGCGAGTGGATCATCATCGAGATCAGATCCGGCCCCGGCTCTTCCTGCGAGCGCTTGGCCCACAATTGCTGGAAATAGGCCGCCATCTCGCGCTGGATGCCGCGCCTTGCCTCTTCCAGGCCCTTGCCCGCCAGGATCAACTCGGTATCGCCCGACCAGTCGGACCAGAAGGTCAGCAGATCGCGGTCTTCCCAGGGAAAATCGAACAGGATTGCCAGCATCCCCGTGGTAAGCGGGATTGAGACTTCGTGCACCCAGTCGAAAGTCTCGCCGCGCGGCAAGCTGTCGAGCAGGTCGCCGGTCCGCTTGCGCACGTCCTCTTCGAGCCGCTTCATTTCGGTCGGGGCGAAGGCGGGGGCAACAGTGCGGCGCTGGCCAGTGTGCTTGGGCCGGTCCATGGCGATGAACATCGGCAGTTCGAACCGCTCCTGCCCTTCTTCCATGTCATCCTCGTCGAGCCGGTCGAGAATGGTAATCCCGCCATGCTCCCAACTCGATGAGAACAATTCGGGCAGCGCCTCGATATGCTGGATCGCCTTGTGACCGACCACGCTCCAGTAAGGGCCAAACGGACTTTCGGGGATGTAGTGCAACGGCCCGGCGGCGCGCATTTCCTTGAAGATCGGCTCCCAGCGGTTCTCGGCATAGATGTCCGAACGGCTGGTATCCCACTTGTGGGGGTGCTGCGGCTTGGCATCGGGATGCTCGCGAAAATGCTGGTCGAGTGCTTCATGCGCCTGCGGCGACCGGGTCCACTCGGTCTTCTCCATTTCGCGCGGGGGGGCGATCGTCGCCATCAGCTTAATCCTCCTGTCGCGGGCGACTCTGGTCGGCCAGCCCGTCATTATCTGCCATCCTGCGCGTATTGACAGGTGTGTCAATAGTAGGTTGCGTTTCGCGACTTATTCACCCCCGCTCGGGCCTTGCAGTTTGCCCTGACGGTTTGCGGATCAAGCCCTTGTGGGCCGGCGTCGGAACAGGCGTCGTTTTTCCCGGCGGCCGCCACTGCCCGATTGCATCACCCGCTTGCGGAACAGCATGGCACCGGCCTTGACGAACAGCGCGACCGACACTCCCTGCCACACCAGTGCGACGAGATGCTGCGCGAGACCTTCCTGCATTGCGGCGCGGGCAAGCATGGCAAAGGGCGAACTGAAGGGAATGATGACAGCCGCCCATTCATAGGTCGACCCCTGGTCGGCCACTGCCAGGCTCGCGGCAAAGAACACCAGCAGTTGAAGCATTGTCACCGGCATCGACAGCGTTTGCACTTCGCGTACGGTCGTCGCCAATCCCCCGATCGCCAGGAACAGCGAGCCGAGCAGCAGATAGCCCATCGCGAAATAGGCCACCCCCAGTGCAAAGAAAAGCGGCCAACCGACCGCCGGTTCGGGCAGTCGGTCAAGATCGACATTAGCCAGTTCGATAATGCCGAGCGCGACCAGTCCCCACACCGCGATACCGACAAAGGACACGCCGAGCATGGCGAACAGTTTGCCGAAGAATACCGCATCCATGGGAATGGCGGCGGCGAGGACTTCGATGATCTTGTTGGCCTTTTCCTCGACCAGATTGGACAGGACCATACCGGCCAGCAGCATGGTGAGAAGGAACAGCAGCATCTGTCCCGCTTGTGCGGTGATGATCCTGCCGGAGCGCTCGGTAGCACCGCTGGTGACAACACTCTGCTTGGCGATTTGAGGAAAGCGGGTTGGCGCATCTTCCAGTGCGGTCGCGGCGAGCAATGCGACGCGGCCTTCAAGATGGGCGAGTTGCTCGGGTGGACCGGTCAGGACCGGCGCGGCGAGTGAACCCGATACGATTGCAGCAATATTTCCGCGCTTTTCAGCCAGGATCGCTGCCGGATCTGAACCGGGCGGCTCGTCAAGAATGATAAGCGGGGGCAGCGCGCGGCCGATTCGATCGGTCAGAGCGAGGT
>SHLU01000153.1 GCA_004282995.1 Sphingomonadaceae bacterium | reverse complement strand
CACTGGCCCCATGGCAAGCTGCCCGCGCCCGAATTGTGCCAGGATGGCGAGCGGTTGCGCGTACTCAGCGGGTTCGGCGTGGATGGCTTGCAGGACGATCCCGAACTCAATCAGATCGTCCAATTCGCCGCCACGCTGTGCGATGCACCGATCGCCCTGGTGTCGGTGGTCGAGGAAGAGCGGCAGCGCTTCCTCGCCCGGCAGGGCCTGTCGGCACTCGAAACGCCGCGCGAGTACAGTTTCTGTGCCCATGCCATGCTCGGCCACCGCATTTTTGTGGTCAACGATGCCGCGAGTCATCCCGACTTCGCTACCAATCCACTGGTGACGGGCGACCCACATATTCGGTTCTATGCCGGTGCGCCGCTTGTCAGTGTCGAAGGCGCGCCGATGGGCTCGCTGTGCGTGATTGACGGCGAGGTCCGCCCGGAAGGATTGACCGCGGCGCAGGAGCAGGGCCTGCTGGTTCTGGCTACGGCGGTCATGCGGCGGCTCGAATCGCGGCGGCAGGACCAGCGCAGCGAGCGTAAGTTGCAACGATCGCATCGCCGCTTGCGTTCGATGATCGACAGTGTTCCCGACATTGCCTGGTCGGCCAAACCTGGGCCGGTATTCGACCAGTTCAACGCCCGATGGCGAGAAGTGACAGGCACTGACGAACCGCGCGAGATGCGGGACTGGCAGGCGGTCATCCATCCCGATGACTGGGAAGTCAGCTTGGAGAAATTCAGGCAGGCGGTCGAGATTTGCGAAGATCACGAGGATCGCTGGCGGCTGCGGCAAGCCGACGGGACCTGGCGCTGGGTGCTATCGCGCGCAGTGCCGTCGAATGACGATCCTGGCCGTTCGCACTGGTTCGGCACCTTGACTGACATCGACGACACCTATCGTGAAGCCGAGCGCCAGGAAATGCTCGCCAACGAGCTTGCACATCGCATCAAGAATATATTCACGGTCATCGCCGGGCTGGTGAAATTGCGCAGCCGTGGCAAGCCGGAAGTGCAAGCCTACGCCGACGAACTGGAAAACACGATTCGCGCCCTCGGACGCGCGCAGGACTTTGTCATGCCCCTGCGCGCTAAGAAGGGCGACAGCCTGCGCGCATTGCTGGATATCCTGACCGCTCCTTACGGTTCGAATGATGATCGGCAGGTCTACGTCAGCGGCGATACGGTGAAGATCGGCTTCCATTCGGCAACACCGATGGCTCTGGTTTTTCATGAACTTGCGACCAATTCGGCCAAGTACGGCGCGCTCAGCGCGGCCAAGGGGCGTGTTGACGTGAAACTCGAGGCATCCAGCAAATCGATCCGTATCGAATGGGTCGAAAGCGGCGGCCCACCCGTCAGTCAACCCGACAATGCTGGATTTGGTTCACGCCTTTTGCAGTTGAGCATACAATCGCAACTCAATGGAACGATCGAGCAGGATTGGGCTGAAGACGGACTGCGCGTGCGCATGGTAATCCCCGCTACCGCGCTGGAAAACTAGCGCTCTTCCGTTTGCGGCGCGGCAGCCCTAGGTTTGCGCGCGATGAACCAAGATCCTGTCCCGGCACTGACCTTTGCAGGCGTGAGCAAGACCTATGGCGTGCTCCGGGCGGTCGATCACGTCGCGCTGGAGATCGCTGCCGGCAGTTTCGTCGCGCTGGTCGGCGCATCGGGATCGGGCAAGTCGACCCTGCTCAAAACCGTCAATCGCCTGGTCGAGCCGACGTCCGGCGAGGTATTGTTCGAGGGTGACGACGTGGCAACATTGCCGTTGCCCGCTTTGCGCCGCCGGATCGGCTATGTCTTCCAGTCGATCGGTCTGTTCCCGCATATGCGCGTGGCCGAGAACATTGCCATCGGTCCGCGCCTGGCTGGAGAGGATTTGAGCCGGTCTCGCATAGCCGAATTGCTTGAACTCGTCGATCTCGATGGCTCCTACCGAGATCGGATGCCCGACGAACTTTCGGGTGGGCAGCGCCAGCGGATCGGGGTCGCCCGCGCGCTGGCCGGAGATCCGCACCTGTTGCTGATGGACGAGCCGTTCGGAGCGCTCGACCCGGTCACCCGCGACGCGCTTGGTCAGCGCGTACGCGAACTGCATCGCAGCCTCGGGCTGACAACGGTGATGGTTACCCACGACATGGCCGAGGCGATGTTGCTGGCGGATCGTGTGCTGGTGATGGATAGCGGGAAGATCGTCGCCGACGAAACGCCGCGCGCGCTGTTGGCCGGTGCTGGCGGAGAAATCGCTCAAGGCCTGGTCGCGGTGCCCAGGGCGCAGGCCGAAGCGCTGGCGGAGCTGGAAAGGTGAGCGCGATCTGGCAGATCATGCTGGGCCTCGGCGACAAGCTCGCCGCTCATGTTCTGCTGGCAGCCAGCGCCATCGCTCTCGGCATTCTCGTGGCCTTGCCGCTGGCAGTGTGGGCGAGCCGCAATTCAACGGTTCAACGCGCGGCGCTGGGTTTTGCCAGCCTGGTCCAGACCATTCCTGCATTGGCGTTGCTGGCGCTGTTCTTCCCGATCCTGCTGAGTTTGCGTGTGGTGTTCGGAGAAGGTCTGCCGACGCTCGGTTTCCTGCCGTCGCTGCTGGCGCTGGCATTGTACGCCTTGCTGCCGATCCTTCGTAACGCCGTCACCGCGCGCGACAATATGGAGGCAGGCGTGCTCGAGGCTGCGGATGCGGTCGGGATGAGCGCGTGGCAGAAACTGCGCCTGGTCGAGGCTCCGCTCGCAGCACCCTATGTGATGGCGGGGATCCGCACCGCGGCTGTGTGGACAATCGGCGCGGCTACGCTGTCGACCACTATCGGGCAGCCAAGCCTGGGCGACCCCATCTTTGCCGGCCTGCAGACGCAGAATTGGTCGCTGGTTTTGGCTGGCTGCCTCGCATCAGCCGGCCTCGCGTTGGTCGCCGACGCGCTGCTGGGTACGATCGAGCGCGGATTCGCGCAGCGTCGGGGTATTCTGGTGGGGGGCGGGGCAGCCCTGGCGGCGCTCGGCATACTGGTCTCGGCCTGGACGCTATATGGAGGTGGCTGCGATGATGACGATACGATCACTATCGCCGCCAAGTCTTTCTCGGAGCAATATATCCTCGCCCGGCTGATCGGCGGACAGCTGGAAAAGGCTGGATATACCGTGGAATATCGCGACGGGCTCGGCTCGGCGGTGGTTCACAACGCCGTCAGCACCGGGGCAATCGACATCTCGATCGACTACACCGGCACAATCTGGACCAATAATCTCGGCCGCAGCGACAATCCCGGTCGCGAGGAAATGTACCGCGCGATCAAGGACTGGGAAGCCGAGCAGACCGGCACGCTGGTGCTCGGCAAGCTCGGCTTCGAGAATGCCTATGGGTTGGGGATGCGCGAGGACCGCGCGCGCGAGCTGGGCATCGCAAGCATTACCGACCTCGCGTCAGCCGCGCCGCGCCTGGTCACCGGCGGCGATCCTGAATGGTTCGAGCGGCCCGAGTGGGAGGCGGTGCGCGATGCCTATGGCCTGCGCTTTGCCCGCCAGCGCAATTTCTCGCCGACTTTCATGTACAATGCACTCAAGTCCGGCGAAGCCGATGTCATCAGCGCATACACGTCGGACGGGCGGATCGCGGCCGACAACATCCGTATCCTCGCCGACCCCAAGGGGGCGCTCCCCAGCTATGACGCGATGATCATGATTGCTCCGGGGCGCGCGGACGACCGCCGCCTGATTGCCGCGCTCGAACCGCTTCTGGGGGCTATCGATGTAGAACTGATGCGCGAAGCCAATTTGTCCGTCGACAGGATCGATGGGGAGAAGAAGTCTCCGCGCGAGGCTGCGGCAATGATTGCGCGACGGATCGGTCTGGCCCCTTGACGCTAAAAGCGAGACTTAGCCGACCTTGCGCCATATCTGGGTCTGACAGAACGGACCGATACAGCCCTTGACCTCCAGCACGTTCGTACTCTTGCGGCGCACGGCCGAGCGGTAGCTCTTGCCGTTGCGCGGGTCGTAAATGGTGCCGCGCCACAGGTCGCCGTCTTGGTTCAAACCGGTCAGCAACGAACTGCCGAGCAGCTTGCGCTGACGCAATCGCGGGTTGGGATTGTTGACGTCTTTCTGGTTCACGCCATCGTCGGGAATAACGAGATATTTGCTCAAGCGTCCGCAATAATCGGTGCCGCATCGATCAATCGTGATCACGGCATCTTTTTCCGGCGTGACCCAGTGCCCCGTGATCGGGTCAACTGCCGCTGCGGGCGTGGCGGCCACGAATGCGGCGGTTGCGGCAAGTGCAGCGGCAAGATTGGTTAGTCGGCGCATGGAAGTCTCCTGTTGTGCGTAAACGCACGGACAGGCTGAATGGGTGCGGGCGGAGCAATTAATCGCCGCTGAAGCCTGCGCCACCCGGCCAACCGAGACCGGCCAGCCCCATCACCTTGAACAGACGGCCCATCTGCTCGGGCGCAACTAGACGCTGCATCGCTTCATGAATTTCGCTTGCGTAGTGCGGCGCCCTGGCGGCCAATGCCTGCGCCCGTGCCTCGATTCCCAGCGCTTTGAGCCACGCACCTTGCTCGACGGTTCCGAGGTGCCGCGCGTCACGCGATTCGGCGATGCGTGCCAAAGTTTCGAACTCGACCAGCGCCGTGAGGTCGGCTTCGCCGGGCGCTTCGAATGGATCAATTTTCCTGTGCGCCCGCACGGCCTGCAGGGTCGATCCGGCCTGCAGCCTGGCATGGCCGTAATCTATAAACAGCGCGGCGCCGCCCTGCTGGGTCAACCGCCCGGCCACTTCGTAAACTGTCGCCGCGGCACCAGGGCAGGTTTCGAGAATCGTGCCTTCGGGGGCATCGAGCCAGTTTGCCGGAACCGCCGCGTCCATGGGCTGCTCGCCGGCGACGAAAACGAAAGCCTCCCCTTCCAGTCCGACCTTGCGCTCGCGCCAGCCGGCTCCGGCCTTGACCAGTTGCCGCACCGGCAGCGCATCAAGGAACTCATTGGCCACGAATACCAGCGGCACGTCGGTCGGCAGGGTCGACAGATCATGGTGGAAATGCGCCTGTGGCACCGCCTTGGCCTGTTCCTGCCGAAGCGTGGTGGAGCTTTCGATGAAATGGACCTGCGGTGCGAAGCCGTATTTCGCTCCGGCGCGCAGCACATCCTTGGCCAGAGTGCCCCGGCCCGGCCCCAGTTCGACATACTGGACGTAATCGTCGCGTCCGGCCTGGATCCACATGTCTGCCGCCCACAGTCCGATGAGTTCGCCGAACATCTGGCTTATTTCAGGCGCGGTCACGAAGTCCCCGCCTGTGCCCAGCGGATCACGCGAGGAGTAATAGCGCGCGTTGCTCTCGCCCATGAATTGGGTCAGCGAGATCGGCCCGGTGTTGCGGATCAGGCGCCGGAATATCGCCCCAAGATCTTCGCTGGACCCGTTACTCGGCATCGCTTCAGCTAACCGGCGCTTCCGGTTTCGCCGCTGCGGTTTTCGTGGAGCCCGCAGCCGATGGCTTGCGCAGCAGCGCATAGAGCACCACGGCCAATCCGACAGCGAACAGTGGGATCGATAGCCATTGGCCCTGGCTCAGCCCGGTTTCGACCACGACGTTGGAAAGATGGGCATCGGGTGCGCGGAAGAATTCGTTG
>SHLU01000152.1 GCA_004282995.1 Sphingomonadaceae bacterium | reverse complement strand
AATAGATGTAAAAGCTTTATAAAATGTTCTGAAGATGAACATCAGGCAAATCGTCCCGTGATCCATGTTGCGGCAGCGGCGGCAACGCCGGTGGCGAAGGCGCCCCAGGCTATATCAGTCATGGTGACGTGCACTGGCCAGACTTTCAAGGTTGCCTGATTGGTCAGCCCCCAGGTTCCATAAGCAAGAGCGCCGAGCAGTGCGCCATTGAAGGCCGCTGTGCCGATGCCCGACTGCAATCCTGGACGGACAGCGAAATAGACCATTCCGGCAACATAGAAGATATAGAACACGCCAGCCGGAGCCGCCCGAAAATTGTCGGCCATGATCTCGCCGATATTAGGCCGGTAGAAATTGTTGCCCGCCCACCCGAGCCAGATTGCGTCGAGAATCCCGAAAACGAGCGCGGCAGCGATGTAGGCGATAATCCAGGTCATATTGTCCCCCCTTGTCGGCTCGCCGCTTGACCAGCGCAAGGGGCGCGGCCAATGCTGCGCAGCATGGTTGAGGGACAAACCGCTGAAGCGGCGAATATATCCGAAATGAACTTCGAAGACGCGCTCAGAGCGCTGGAGAAGGTCGTGCGCGATCTCGAGGGCGGCGAAGTGCCGCTCGACGAGTCGATCGCATTGTACGAGCGCGGTGAACAACTGCGTCGACATTGCCAGGCCCGTCTTGACGCAGCGCAGGCGCGTATCGAAGCCATCGTGCAGGATTCTCAAGGGCAGGCCAGCGGCACGAAGCCGTTTGATTCCGATGGGTGAAATCGGCCTTGTCGACAGCGACGGGGCAAAGCTCGATGCGGCGCTGACCAGGATCGCACGCGATGTGGATGCTGTATTCGACGCAATGCTTCCCATCCCGGACGACACCAGGGCGCCGCTGGTCGAGGCGATGCGTTATGCCGCCATGAACGGCGGCAAAAGGGTTCGGCCGTTGCTGCTGGTAACCACGGCGGAAATGCTGGGAGTGGGACGCGATCCAGCGTTACGCGCCGCCTGTGCAGTTGAATCAATTCATGTCTATTCTCTGATCCACGACGATTTACCGTGCATGGATGATGACGATTTGCGGCGCGGCAAGCCGACCACCCACCGCCGATTCAACGAGGCAACAGCAGTGCTGGCAGGTGATTCGCTGCACGCATTGGCATTCGAGATCCTGACAGCCGGGGAAACCACTTCCGATCCCTTTACCCAGGCCGAACTCGTCCGGTGTCTGGCGACCGCAAGCGGCATGAGCGGTATGGCCGGCGGACAGATGATGGACATGGTGGCCGAAAGCAGCAGCTACGACTTGCGCGAAATCACCCGCCTCCAGCAACTCAAGACCGGGGCCTTGCTTGCCGCCTCGGTCGAAATGGGAGCCATTCTCGCGCGGGTGCCGCCTGAAGGGCGCACCAGCCTGCGTGCCTATGCCCGCGATATCGGCCTTGCTTTCCAAATCGCCGATGATTTGCTCGATGCGACTGGTGACGAGGTGGCTGCCGGCAAGGCGCTGCGCAAGGACGATGAGCAGGGTAAGCAGACCTTTGTCACCCTGATGGGTGTCGAAGGTGCCCGCAACCAGGCCGAAGCTCTGATCAACCAGGCCGTGGGGCACCTTGCTCCCTTTGGCCAGGACGCAGCCGTGCTTCGGGCACTGGCACGTTATATCGTCGAGAGGGACAGGTAATGCAGGAACGCGTCGGAGTGTATCCGGGAACATTCGATCCCATCACCCGGGGCCACCGTGACATCATCCGGCGCGGCGCGAAGCTGGTCGATACGCTGATTATCGGGGTCACCACCAATCCTTCCAAGGATCCCATGTTCACGCCGGAAGAACGCATTGAGATGGTCACCAACGAACTGGCCGAGATGAGCCTCGACAATACCAGGGTGGTCGGCTTTGACGCATTGTTGATGAAATTCGCCCGTGCACAAAACGCCAATGTGATCATTCGCGGTCTGCGGGCGGTCGCGGATTTCGAGTATGAATATCAAATGGCGGGAATGAACCAGCAGCTCGATAATGAGATCGAGACCGTCTTCCTGATGGCGGACGTGTCCCTGCAGCCCATCGCTTCGAAGCTGGTGAAGGAGATCGCCCTGTATGGTGGCGATATCACTCCCTTTGTCAGCCCGGCCGTAAAACAGCAGGTTGAATCGCGGGTGCAAGAAATCGGCCCTCGCGGCGATTACTGAGTTATCGGTGCCTATTCATTGCAGTGACAGAGGGGCGCGGTTATGGGGCCTCCAACACTTTTCAAACATTGCGGAACCTTCATGATCAAACGCTTCCTTGCAGCTACGGCTATCGCAGCTCTCGCGACCACCCCACTGGGCGCGCAAGACGCGATGCCCACAACAGAAGCGGCCGTGGAAAGCGAAGCCGAGGCGCCGGCGCGCCTGCCGTTGTCCTATGCCAAGATCAATTACAATCTGAACGAGGAGCGCGAGAACATCCTGCTGCTCGATCTCTCGACCGGCGAGCGGGTGGCCATTCGCCTCATGCCGGACTGGGCACCCAACCATGTCGAACGGATCAAGACCTTGACCCGGCAGGGATTCTACGACGGGATCATTTTCCACCGCGTGATCGAAGGATTCATGGCGCAGACCGGTGACCCGACCGGCACCGGGCAGGGCGGATCCTCGCTTCCGGATCTAGAAGAAGAGTTCAATCCGATGCCGCATGTGCGCGGCACTGTCTCGATGGCGCGCGCGCAATCCGAAGACAGCGCGAACAGCCAGTTCTTCATCGTCTTCTATCCGCGTTTCGCGCTCGACAAGCGCTACACCAATTTCGGCCGCGTGATCGGCAACATGGCTGCAGTCGACGCCATTGCCCGCGGCGAACCGCCTGCCAATCCCAGCCGCATCGTGCAGGCATCTATTGCGTCCGACAACAAGCCGGTACCCCGACCTGCTCCGGCACCGGTCGAGCAGGAAGTGACTGCGGACGAGTTGAACGCGCCGATCGGCCAATAGGCATTTGCGATTGCGGGTCGACGCTTGGCGGCATGGCGGCTAACCGCGCGTCATGCGCGTTGACCTGTTCGACTTCGACCTGCCTCAAGACCTGATTGCGCTGCGTCCGGCGTCGCCGCGGGATGCAGCCCGCATGCTCGTGGCGAGGGGTGATGAGGCTATTGCCGATGTGCAAGTGCTCGACCTGCCGCAGCAGTTGCAGCGTGGAGATGTTCTTGTTTTCAACGATACCAGGGTCATTCCTGCGCAACTGACCGGCAAGCGCGGCGAAGCGACAATCGGTGCCACGCTGCATAAGCGCATCGACCTGCGACGGTGGCAGGCATTCATCCGTAATGCCAAGCGTCTGCGGGTCGGCGACCAGATAGATTTCGGTGCCGGAGTCGCAGCACTGGCCGAAGCGCGCCATGAAGATGGTAGCTTTACCCTGTTGTTTGCCGGTGATGAGCCTGTCGAAGTATTGCTTGAGCGCGCGGGAACCATGCCGCTTCCGCCCTATATCGCAGGCAAGCGCTCCACCGATGCGCGTGACCGCGAGGATTACCAGACACTGTTTGCGCGCGAGGACGGAGCGGTCGCTGCTCCGACTGCTGCGCTGCACTTTACCCCGCGGCTGATCGAATCGCTCGATGCGGCGGGTATCGCGCGCGAAACATTGACGTTGCATGTCGGGGCGGGGACCTTCCTGCCGGTCAAGGCCGAGGATACCGACCAACACCAGATGCACTCCGAATGGGGCAGGATCGAAAAAGATGTGGCCGACCGGCTGAATGAAGCACGGGCGGCAGGTGGCCGCATCATTGCTGTCGGCACCACCAGCTTGCGCCTGCTCGAAAGCGCGACCAGTGAGGAGGGCATCATCCGGCCCTTCGCGGGTGACACGGATATTTTCATCACCCCGGGCTATCGGTTCCGCGCCGTCGACGGGCTGATGACCAATTTCCATCTGCCAAAATCGACCCTCATCATGCTGGTCAGCGCGCTTATGGGCCGCGAACGGGTGATGGAAATCTACGCCCATGCGATTGAGCAAGGCTACCGCTTCTATTCCTACGGTGATTCCTCGCTGTTAATCCCGGCGCGGGCGGCTAAGTAGCCCAATGCAACCAGTAAGGGCGAAAGGGCGCATGACGGACTCTATCCTTGAGATTGAAGGTCTGACCAAGGTCTATCCGGGCGGACTCAAGGCGCTGGACAATGTCGACCTTACCATTCGCAAGGGTGAGATTTTCGCCCTTCTGGGTCCAAACGGTGCCGGCAAGACGACTTTGATCGGCGCGGTCTGTGGCCTTGTGCGGCCGAGTTCCGGCACGATCCGTGCCTTTGGCGATGACCTCGCAAGAAATTGGCGCAGCGCCCGCAGCCGGATCGGCCTGGTGCCGCAGGAACTGTCGACCGACATGTTCGAACCGGTCAAGCGTGCGGTGGAATATTCGCGCGGGCTGTTCGGGCTCGCGCCAGACCCCGAGCGGATCGAGGAGCTGCTCCGCACACTCGAGTTGTGGGACAAACGCGATGAGCGGATAATGGCACTGTCGGGCGGAATGAAGCGCCGCCTGCTCATTGCCAAGGCATTGTCACACGAACCCGACCTGCTGTTCCTCGACGAACCCACTGCCGGGGTCGATGTCGAACTGCGCAAGGGCATGTGGAAACTAATCGACCGGATGCGGGCGAATGGTACCACGATCATCCTCACCACTCACTATATTGAGGAAGCCGAGGAGATGGCCGACCGGGTCGGTGTCATTCGTCAGGGGCGGATCCTGATGGTCGATGACAAGGCCGCGATGATGAAGCGGCTTGGCCGGACCGAGGCGATCATCACCCTGCCGCAGCCGATGGAGCGCCTGCCGGAGATGCTGAAGGGGTTCAACGTCGCGCTGGAACATGGTGGCTACGAACTCTGCTACCGCGGTGGTGACGGCAGCGGCAAGGGCCGCGCGGAAGTGGCGGAAATCACACGGCTTCTAGCCACCAACGGTATCGGCTATACCGGCATCGATATCCGCGACAGCTCGCTGGAGGATATCTTCGTCGACCTGGTCGAGCAGAGCGGGGAGAGCGCAGCGTGAGCATCTTCAATCCCCGCAGCACCTGGGCGATCTACAAACGTGAAGTTTTCCGCGCTCTGCGCACTGCCTTCCAGTCGATCCTTGCCCCGGTTCTTACCACCAGCCTTTATTTCATCGTTTTTGGCGGAGCCATCGGCAGCCGCATGGGCGAGATTGACGGGGTATCCTACGGCGCGTTCATCGTGCCAGGCCTGTTGCTGCTCACTTTGCTCAGCGAAAGCACGTCGAACGCCAGTTTCGGCATCTACATGCCACGCTTCACAGGCACGATTTACGAGCTTCTGTCCGCGCCAGTGGGAGTTGCTGAAACCTTGGTGGGATTTGTCGGCGCGGCGATCACCAAGTCGCTGATCCTCACCACCATCATCCTGCTCACCGCGGGACTGTTCGTTGACTATTCGATCGCCCATCCGTTCTACGCATTCGGGTTTATCCTGTTGGTTACGGCCAGTTTCAGCCTGTTTGGTTTCATCCTTGGTATCTGGGCCGACGGGTTCGAGAAATTGGGCATTATCCCGCAATTGATCCTGTTACCGCTGACCTTTCTCGGGGGTACGTTTTACTCGATCCAGATGTTGGCAGAGCCGTGGCAGACGCTCGCTCTGTTCAATCC
>SHLU01000151.1 GCA_004282995.1 Sphingomonadaceae bacterium | reverse complement strand
TGGCCTTCGCCGCATTGGTCGAACGGCGTCTGCGGCACGAGCCGATCGCCTATATTACCGGCGAGCAGGATTTTTTCGGTCGCAGCTTCATAGTCACTTCCGATGTCCTGATCCCGCGCAGCGACAGCGAGCAGGTGGTCGAGGCGGCGCTCGAGCAAATGCCCAGCTCGGCTCGCGTGCTCGATTGCGGCACCGGCTCCGGCGTGCTGCTGGTGACATTGCTGGCGGAAAGGACCGACGCGACCGGTGTCGGCATTGATGAATCGCTCGCGGCCCTGTCGGTCGCCGCCGCCAACGCCGCGCGCCACGGCGTGGCCGATCGCGCTCGCATGATTCATGCGGACTGGATCGAGCCGGGCTGGGCCGATGCGCTTGGCCAGTTCGACCTCGTCATCGCCAACCCGCCCTATGTCGAAAGCGATGCTGCTCTCGACCTCTCGGTGCGGGCCTACGAACCGCCTCAGGCGTTGTTCGCGGGATCAGAGGGACTTGACGACTACCTTGTTCTGATCCCGCAGCTGTCCAGCATTATTTCGCCCGGCGGAGTCGCAGTGCTCGAAATCGGCTATCAACAGGATATTGCGGTGGCATCCATCGCGGCACAAAATGGTTGGAAAACAAAGCTGAAGCACGATCTTGCCGGTCGCCCCCGGGCGATCATCTTGCGCAAAGGGGTTGGCAAAGCAAAAATCTCGGTCTAACCCTATGCACAAGGCCTGCGGATTGCTTCGCGTTCTCCCCGGCCTCGATCCAACATTTGCGGTGATGAGCAGGCGCTAGGGCGCTTACCAACAATGCAGATGAAGGGCTGCGCAGGGTGGCTACAACTGCCGGCGCTCATATGTAACGCATGGCCAGGTGGCCTGCAGGGCCAAAAGGTGCCCAACAGATGAGGAAGAGTATTCCTTGAATAATAATCGTAATAACAATCGCCGCCGGGGGCGCGGCAATCGGAATCAGGGCGGCGGAGGTGGCGGCAACAGCGCCAACCGGATCGACAGCCGCGCGCGCGGCAATGCGCCGCAGCTTCTCGACAAGTACAAGAAGCTGGCTCAGGACGCGCAGCACAATGGCGACCGCGTGCAGATGGAATATTATCTGCAGTTCGCTGACCACTATTTCCGTGTCATCGCCGACAACAAGGCTCGCCAGGACGAGGCGCGCGCCAAGCGCGATCCCGAACGTGGCTCCAGCCAGGACGAAGATGACGACGATGACGACGGCGAAGAAAATCGCCAGTCTCGTCGCAACACCCGTTCGCGTCGCAACGACAGTAATGATCGCGGCGATGACCAGCAGGATAGCCGGCGCAAGCCAGCCCGTAGGGCGCGCAGCGATTCGCGCGATGACAATCGTGCCGGCAATGATGGCCATGACTCTGGCTATGATGGCGATTCGAGCGACGAATCCGGTGACTTTGATGAAAAGCCCAAACGCAAGGCGCGCAAGCCCCGTGCGGCTGCACCAAACGGCAAGGGTGAGGGTGCCCGCGGCGTAGAAGGCGAAATCGACGCCTCGGTGTTACCGCCCTCGATCGCCAGCGACGAAAAGCCGCCAGTCGAAGTGGCCGAGAAAAAGCCGCGCCGCCGCCGCAAGCCTGATGGCGATGACGGGACCTTGAGCGCAGTCGGCTGACGGCCGGCTGTCGATCGGAGCAGATCGAACCCGCACCGATGTCCAGGTTGGACCCATTGATCGACCGGTTCCCCAAGACCAGCAGTCTTGTGCTGGGGGCGCTGGCTGCGACGGGTTTTCCGCCCTTGTCATGGTGGCCGCTCGCCCTCGTGGCGATGGGGCTCGCGATGCGGCTGGTTTGGCGCAGCGCCGATTGGCGCGGTGCGATGATGCGCGGATGGCTGTTCGGTGTCGCACATTTCACGACCACCAATGCGTGGATCGCAACCTCGTTTACCCATCAAAGCGAGATGCCGACATTCCTCGGCTGGCTCGCGGTTCCGCTCATATCGCTCTATCTGGCCATCTATCCCGCTCTCGCTACGGGAGGTGCCAAAGCGTTCTCACGGACGGAACGTCGACCCTGGATATTCATGCTGGCTTTTGCCGGTCTCTGGATCGTGACCGAGTGGTTGCGGGCCTGGTTGTTCACTGGCTATGCTTGGGGGCCGTTCAGCCTTGTCCTGGTGGGCACCGCCGAGCAGCCCGGGCTGGCGCTGCTGCTGCCCTGGTTCGGAAGCTATGCGCTGTCCGGCGTGGCGGTACTGGCAAGCGGGTTGTTCGTCTGGATGGCGCTGGCTCGGCGCTACCTTGCCGGGGCTGGCCTTGCCGCAGCAATCACCGCCGGGATGCTCGTCCCGCGACCCGCGCCCATTGAGGGGAGCCGACCTTATCTTGTAGTGCAACCCGACCTCGATCAGGGCGAACTCCACGATCCACGCGAATATGAAGCGGCATTCGTTACGCTTGCCGAATTAAGCGTGCGAAAAGTAGGTGACCCGGGTGGCGAAGACGCCAAGCGCCTGGTGTTCTGGCCCGAATCCGGGCTACCCGATTATCTGCGCGAAGGCTATCCGGCGAAATATTACCGCGCCACCACGGCGGGCGGAGACCCGGCCTATGCCAAGCGTCGACTTGGCGCGATATTGGGCGCCAACACCGTCTTGATGACAGGTGCTGTTGATCTCGAGATCGAGGCTGACAAGGCCATTGGCGCCTACAATGTCGTCACTGCCGTTGACGAAACTGGCGCCATCGTCGGCTCCTATCGCAAGGCGCATCTCGTTCCCTTTGGGGAATATCTGCCTCTGCGTGGTCTGCTGGAACCGCTTGGCCTGTCGCGGCTGGTGGCCGGCAATATCGATTTTCTTGATGGTCCCGGCCCCGACACGGTCGATGTTGACGAATTCGGCCGGGTGGGGATGCAGATCTGCTATGAGATCGTATTCTCAGGCGAGGTCGTTGACCGCGAGGACCGTCCCGACTTCCTGTTCAACCCGTCAAATGACGGCTGGTTCGGAGCGTGGGGACCGCCGCAACATTTCGCGCAGGCGCGCATGCGTGCCATCGAGGAGGGGCTTCCCGTTATCCGTGCGACGACCACCGGCATCAGCGGCGTAATCGATGCCAATGGCGTGGTGCGTGCTTCACTCGGGACGGGAATCGAGGGACGTCTTGCCGGACTGATCCCGCCGGCCAAGGAGCGAACGCTGTTTGCGCATCTGGGCAACAAGCTCGCGCTTGCATGGGCCGTACTTTTCCTCGTCCTGTCTGTGGTTGCCATGCGCTGGCGGCGCAGCTAGAGGGCGATATCAAGACATAAAGCTATCTTTATATCCTTCTCGAGCGAGGCCCCATGCGTAGCGATTACCTGTTCACGTCCGAAAGCGTTTCCGAAGGCCATCCGGACAAGGTCTCGGACCAGATTTCCGATGCTATTGTCGACCTGTTCCTGGCTAAGGATTCCGAGGCCCGCGTCGCCTGCGAAACGCTGACAACCACCCAGCGCGTGGTGCTGGCGGGCGAAATTCGCGGCAAGGGCATCATGGACGACGACGGAAACTGGGCCGAAGGCGTCGAAACAGAAATTGAAGAAACCGTGCGCCGGACCGTCAAGGAAATCGGTTACCGGCAGGACGGTTTCCACTGGGAAACGCTGGCCTTTGAAAACCACCTCCATGGTCAGAGTCCGCACATCGCTCAGGGTGTCGATGCCGGTGTCGAGGGCTCTAACAAGGATGAGGGCGCGGGCGATCAGGGAATCATGTTCGGTTTCGCCTGTGACGAAACGCCCGATCTGATGCCGGCTCCGATCGATTACAGCCACAAGATCCTGCACCAGATAGCAGTCGACCGAAAGAACGGCACTGCGCCATTCCTCGAGCCTGATAGCAAGAGCCAGGTCACGCTGCGCTACGAAGATGGCAAGCCGGTGGCCTGCACCGCTGTCGTGGTGTCGACCCAGCACGCGCCGGGCTACCACGAAGGCGACAAGGATGCCGAGCTCAAGGAATACGTAAAGAAGGTGGTCGCTGGCGTTTTGCCCGAAGGATTCCTGTCCGACGAAACCAAGTGGCACATCAACCCCACCGGCAAGTTCGAAATCGGCGGACCCGATGGCGATGCCGGTCTGACTGGCCGCAAGATCATCGTTGACACCTATGGTGGTGCAGCCCCTCACGGCGGCGGCGCCTTTAGCGGCAAGGATCCGACCAAGGTCGATCGCTCGGCGGCCTATATCACCCGCTACCTGGCCAAGAACGTTGTCGCGGCCGGCCTCGCCACGCGCTGCACGATCCAGCTGGCGTATGCCATTGGCGTCAGCGAGCCGCTCTCGCTCTATGTCGATACGCACGGGACGGGCACGCAGGACGACGCGGCACTGGAAAAGGCGATCCAGTCCATCGGCAAGCTGGGCGGTCTGACGCCGCGCGGCATCCGCACGCATCTCGGCCTCAACAAGCCGATCTATCGGGAAAGCGCGGCTTACGGCCATTTCGGCCGCACGGCGCAAGGCGACCATTTCCCGTGGGAGCGGACCGATCTCGTCGAAGATCTGAAGGCTTCGCTGCGCTGATCTGCTAGGGCGCGGTCGATGATCGCGCCCCCGGTTGGAAACCTGAAGCGACTTACCGAGCTCGACGCCTTGCGCGGGCTGGCGGTGCTGGCCATCGCCTGGATGAATGTCCTCATCTTCGCGATGCCGGCGCAGGCATACTTCAATCCCATGGCCTGGGGTGGTCAGAGCGGTCTCGATATCCTCGCCTGGGCCGCCAGTTTCATCTTCGTCGAAGACAAGTTCCGGACCTTGTTCGCCATGCTGTTCGGTGCTGGCTGCATCATGCTGCTCGATCGCGGCGGAGCGCATCGCTGGCGCGCGCATTATGCCCGCATGGCCGCGCTGTTCGCGATCGGCTGGCTCCACGCGACCTTGTTGGCCAGCAACGACATCCTGCGCGCTTACGCTCTCGCCGGGATGGCATTGCCACTTTTCTTTCGCTTGTCGAACGGTGCGCTGGTTGCATCGACCATAGGGCTGGTGGCCATTCATGTCGGCGCGGGGTTCGCGATGGTGGGTGTGGGCATGTGGGACTGGTTCGCGGGGCGGCTTGGAACCGACGCTATTCTGTATTCCGAACGCAAATTCGGCGCCGAGCCCGCCGCCATACAGTTCATGCTTGAACAGGGGAAAGAAGGCTTCAGCGATCGCGTGATGCGGCGGGCGACCAATTTTGGCGCACAGATATGGGCTATTGGCGGCTCGATCCCGCTCAACCTGGCTGCAATCGTGCTCGGGATGGCGTTGTGGCGAAACGGGCTGTTGCAGCGCGCATGGCCGTTATTCCGCTTGCAACGCCTCGCTGCGCTGTGTGCTCTCGCGGCGTTGCCGGTGCTGTTCGCGCTCGCCTGGTGGGTGGCCACAAGCGGATACCCGGGAGTGCTGGCGGGGGCTGCATCGCTGGTCCTGTCGGCGCCGTTCGATATGATGCTGGGCGTGGCCTACGCAGCTCTGGCTATGGCGCTGTTCGCATCCGGGGGCCGGGTAACGCGCGCACTGGCGGCGGTGGGGCAAATGTCGCTCAGCAACTACATCCTTACCAGCCTGATCTTCAGCGCTCTTTACGCGACTTGGGGGTTGGGCCTTTTTGGCACGGTCAGCCGCGCCACCGCAATTGCGAGTATCGCCCTGCCGGTGGCGATCATGCTGCTTTGCTCACCAATGTGGC
>SHLU01000018.1 GCA_004282995.1 Sphingomonadaceae bacterium | reverse complement strand
TGATGCGGCTGGGGACGATCTTGCCACGCTCGGACATGAAGCCCTGCAGCAGACGCGTATCCTTGTAGTCGATCTTCGGCGCATTCTTGGCCGAGAACGGGCAAGTCTTGCGGCGGCGGAAAAACGGACGGGCCATCAGTTACGCTCCTCGCGGTCGCTGCGACGCTTCTTGTCGCGGTCGTTCTTGCGCATCATCACGCTCGGACCTTCTTCGTGTTCATCGACACGAACGGTCATGTAGCGGATGACGTCTTCGTTGATGCGCGTCTGACGCTCGAGCTCGGCCACGACGCTGCCGGGGCCCTCGATGTTGAGCATCACGAAGTGAGCCTTGCGGTTGCGGTCGATCTTGTAGGCCAGGTTCTTGAGGCCCCAGGTCTCGGTCTTGGTGACCTTGCCGTCGTTCTTTTCGATAATCTCGGTGGCGGTAGCCGCCAGCGCGTCGACTTGAGACTGGCTCAGATCCTGACGCGCGAGGAAGATATGCTCATACAGAGCCATCTCGCGTTCCTTCACACTGTAATGCCGATCGCTGGCTGATCCGCACCATTGCGGGGCCCCTCCGGCTTTCTTCTTCTCCACAGCCTGAAGGCCGAGGAAGGGGCGCACATAGCGGTATCGCCCGGGAATGCAAGCCGTGTTTGCTCGTGATCGCGTTGCATTTCAGCCTAGCCGAGCGAGGATCGATGCCGCAAATTCGCTCAGCGTATCGTCCCGTGCGCCCATGACAACGATGCGGTCACCAGGTCGCGCATTGGCGACGAGGTAATCGCCGCAGCCCTCGCGGGAATTGATATGCAGCGCTTTTCCGCCTGACTTGGCAATCAGATCGACAATCCGTTCGCTGCCCTCGCTGCGATCGACAGTGCCTCCGAAATAAACCGGGTCGCACAGCAATGTCAGGTCATCCGTCCCGAGTTCGCTGGCGAATGTCTCGGCCAACTCTGAGCCCATCTGGCGCAAGGGGCCGTAGCCATGCGGCTGGAAAAAGGCGAGCACGCGGCCAGGATGAGCCTTGAGGGTGCGCAGGGTGGCGGCGCATTTTTCCGGATTGTGGCCGAAATCGTCGATCACCGTGACACCTGAAGCGCTTGTGCCGACGATATCGAACCGGCGTGCGAGGCCTTTGAACTGCGCCAGCGCAGAAACCGCCTCGTTCACCGGAACACCTGCCGCATTGGCGCCAGCAATCGCGGCGAGCGCGTTGGAAAGATTGTGCCTGCCGGGCATGTGAAGGACCAGCGGATGCTCGCCCCCATCTCGGCGATCCACCACCATAGCAGCCTGTCGAACCGGCCCGTCGGCATGGCTGCCGTGCCTAATGCCGATTGCCGCATCACCCGCATCGATTCCGAAAGTGAGGGTGCCGCATAGGTCTTTCGCCAGCGCAAGGGCTTCCGCGTCGTCGGCGTTGATGACCGGATGGTGCGACGCTGCGAGGTAGTCGCCAAACAACTGGCGCAGTTCCTCCATGCTCTTGTGATCGAGGCTGACATTGAGCAGCACGCCGACCGCAGGGCGGTAGAGCGCAATCGATCCGTCGCTTTCGTCCACTTCCGAAACGTACAATTCGGTTCCGCCGACCACAGCGCTGGCAAAAGGACGATCATCGCTGACGAAATTCTTCATCACCGCGCCATTCATGATTGTCGGTTCGCGTCCGGTATGGTGCAGGATCCAGCCAATCATGCCGGTCACGGTCGACTTGCCGCTGGTGCCTGCAACCGCCACCCCCGTCTGGGCCGAGTTGAACAGCGCCGCATTGAGTTGCGCCCGCGTCATGCGCGGTACACCCAACTCTCTTGCGCGCACCATTTCGGGCACACTGTCTTCTACCGCCGCGCTTGCGACCAGCACTTGATCCGCGCGGGTAATGCCGCTGCCGTCCTGCGGGAAAAGCGCAAATCCCTGCCGTTCAAGGGCGGCAAACTTCTCCGGCGAACGACCCTGATCGAAGCTGCGATCCGAACCCGCGACCTCGGCACCACGCCCTTTTAGGATTGCTGCCAGCGGCTGCATCCCAGAACCGCCTATTCCGCAAAAGAACCACGGGCGGCCAAGCAGATTGGCAGTCGGATCGGCAGTCGGGTCGGGCTGTTTGGTCATGGGCATGCGGTTACGCAGGGAGTGGCACTTTGTGAAGCGGATGCTAGAGCCTTTTCCCATGACCCGCATTGCCATCTGCGCGCCCGCTACTCCGATTACCCGCGACCACGCGGCTGCGATGGAGCATTTTGTCGCTGCCGAATACCCGCAGCATTCGGTGTGGTTTCATGACCAATGCTTCGCCAGCCATGCGCATTATGCAGGGGATGACCTTGTCCGGCTAACCGCCCTGGTCGAATGCGCCAACAATCCCGAATTCGATGCGGTCTGGTTCGCCAAGGGCGGTTACGGTTCCAACCGCATTGCGCAGGCGGCAATAGCGCGGATGAACAATTTTGCGCGGGAAAAAACCTATGTCGGCTTTTCCGACATGGGTTACCTACTCGCTGCACTCTACCAGGCGGGTATCGGGCAACCGGTCCACGGCTCGATGCCGGTAAGCGCCCAAAGCGAGCGCGGACGCACCGCGTTGCGGCGCGTTCTCAACTGGTTTTCCGGCGATGCCAGCGGGGTAGAACCATCGGTCGATGGCAAGACTCCTACCGTTGCTTTCAACCTCATCACGCTGGCAATGCTGGTCGACACACCGCTGCTGCCCGACCTTACCGGTCATATCGTGATGGTCGAGGAAGTGAGCGAGCACCTCTATGCCATTGACCGGATGTTTTTCAGCCTCGCCAACACACTGCCGCGCCTTGCGGGGCTGCGGCTGGGGGCGGTGACGGACGTGCCCGAAAATGACCGCGAGTTTGGCCAGTCACCTGAGGAAATCGCCAAGTTCTGGTGCGACAGAGCCGGTATCCCCTATCTCGGCCGAGCCAAGATCGGTCACACGGCTGACAACCATGTTGTCCCGTTCGGGGTTGCGAGTCCGCCGCGAGGCTCTTAACCGCCCGTCACAGGACAGGAGATTACAGATGCGCGCATTTATCTTTCCAGGACAGGGCAGCCAGAAAGTCGGCATGGGAAGCGACCTTGCAGATGCCAGCAGTGCGGCCCGAGAAGTGTTCGAGGAAGTCGACGAGGCGCTCAGCCAGACGCTCAGCTCGATCATGCGCGACGGGCCCGAAGCCGATCTGACGCTGACCGAGAACGCACAACCGGCAATCATGGCAAATGCTATTGCTACGCTGCGCGTACTGGAACACGAATTCGGCATATCGCTGGCCGACAAGGGTGATTGCGTCGCTGGCCACTCGCTCGGCGAATACACTGCCCTGCGCGCTGTTGGGGCATTCTCGCTGGCGGATACGGCGCGGCTGCTCAAGTTGCGCGGACAGGCGATGCAGGCCGCTGTGCCCGTGGGCGAAGGAGCCATGGCTGCCCTTCTCGGAGCCGACATCGACAAGGCGAGCGCGCTGGCCGAGGCCGCTGCGCAAGGCGAAGTCTGCGAAATCGCCAATGACAACGACCCAACCCAGGTTGTCATCTCAGGCCACCGGGGGGCGATCGAGCGGGCGGTCGGGATGGTCAAGGATCATGGCATCAAGCGCGGCGTCCTGCTGCCGGTCTCGGCACCGTTCCATTGCTCGCTGATGCAGCCGGCGGCCGATGCCATGGCCGAGGCATTCGCGGATACACCGCCTCACAGCTTCACCCTGCCAGTTTATGCCAATGTCACCGCTGCCCAGGTGCACGATGCTGTCGAGGAACGCGCACTGCTGGTGCAACAGGTCACCAGCCGCGTCCGTTGGCGTGAAAGCGTGCTGGCCATGCGGGCTGCGGGTGTCGAACATTTCGTGGAATTGGGCGGCAAGGTCCTGGGGCCGATGGTTGGCCGAATCGACCGTGAGGTCGCCGTGACCAGCGCGGTCACGATGGATGACCTCGAAGCGCTTGCGAAGGAGATCAACTGATGTTCAGTCTTGAAGGTATGACCGCACTTGTCACCGGTGCGAGCGGCGGGATCGGATCATCGATCGCCCGCGCCCTTGCACGACAAGGTGCGCGGCTGGCGCTTTCGGGGTCGAACGCTTCCAAGCTGCGTTCTTTCCGGGAGGAACTGAACGACGAGTTCGGTCACGATCATGTCGAGATTACGTGCAACCTGTCCGATACCACCCAGGTCGAGGAACTGATCCCCGCTACGATGGACACGCTCGGACGGATGGACATCCTCGTCAACAATGCTGGCATCACGCGCGACAACCTCGCCATGCGGATGAAGGACGAGGAATGGGACGAAGTCATCCGCATCAACCTCGAATCCAGTTTTCGCCTGATGCGAGCCGCTGCCCGGCCAATGATGAAAGCCAAATTCGGGCGGATCGTCTCGATCACCAGCGTCGTAGGCGCGACCGGCAACCCGGGTCAGATAAACTACGTTGCTTCGAAGGCGGGCCTGACCGGCATGTCGAAGGCGCTGGCGCAGGAACTGGCGAGCCGCGGCATAACCGTAAATTGCGTGGCTCCGGGCTTCATCCGCACCGCCATGACGGAACAGCTCACCGACGACCAGAAAGCCACTATCAACGCGCGTATTCCGATGGCCAAGATGGGCGCGGGCGAAGATATCGGCGCCGCGGTTGCCTATCTCGCCAGCAAGGAAGCGGGCTATGTCACCGGCCAGACGCTGCACGTAAATGGCGGCATGGCGATGGTGAGCGCCTGAAACCGCCCGTAAATTGCCTTCGTGGCCGGGTTATCCCCAAGGAATCCGGTCCGTCGGCGCTAACTCCTTGCGAGGCGTTACAGGTGCGCTAGGGTTTAACGGCATTTTCCCGGCGCCCGGGGCGATTCCGGTGGGGAAATCGTGACCTGCGGGCGCCCTTGAAACGAGAGTATCACCGATGAAGGCCACCATCGAACGCGCAACGCTTCTTCGTTGCCTCTCCCACGTCCAGTCGGTTGTCGAACGACGCAACACCATACCGATCCTGTCCAACATTCTGATCGAGGCGAGCACCGACAACGCGGTCAAGGTGATGGCCACCGATCTCGACCTGCAAGTGGTCGAGAGCGTGGATGCGGCGAATGTGGAAACCGCTGGCTCGACCACTGTCTCGGCGCATCTTCTGTTCGACATCGCGCGCAAGCTGCCCGATGGTTCGCAGGTCAGTCTGGAAGTTGCCGACAACCGGATGACAGTGAAGGCGGGACGCAGCCGCTTCCAGTTGCCTACGCTGCCGAAGGATGATTTTCCGGTCATCGTCGAGGGCGATCTTCCGACCCGCTTCGAAATTCCCGCGCGCACGCTGGCCGAACTGATCGATCGCACCCGCTTCGCCATAAGCACCGAAGAAACGCGTTATTACCTCAACGGTATCTTTTTCCATGTGTCCGATGATGACGAGCCTGTTCTCAAGGCCGCTGCCACCGACGGCCATCGCCTCGCTCGCTACACCATTGCCCGGCCCGAAGGCGCCGAGGGCATGCCCGACATAATCGTGCCGCGCAAAGCTGTGGCGGAGCTGCGCAAGCTGCTGGAAGAGCGGATGGATGGCAATGTCCTGGTCGACCTGTCGGCCAGCAAGGTCCGCTTCACGCTCGGCGGCGAAGGCGGGACGGTGCTCACATCCAAGCTGATCGACGGCACCTTCCCTGATTACAGCCGCGTTATCCCAACCGGTAACGACAAACTGCTCAAGGTCGATCCCAAGAGCTTCTTCGAAGGTGTCGACCGTGTCGCAACTATTGCCACCGAGAAAACGCGCGCGGTCAAGATGGGGCTGGATACCGACAAGGTTACGCTGTCGGTCACTTCGCCGGATAATGGCACGGCGGCAGAAGAGCTCTCGGCGGAATACAGCGCCGAAGGCTTCGAGATCGGCTTCAACGCAAATTACCTCAAGGATATCCTTGGCCAGATCGACAGCGACATCGTCGAATTGCACCTGGCTGATGCCGGCGCACCCACTTTGATCCGCAAGGACGAGAAGAGCCCGGCTCTATATGTCCTCATGCCGATGCGCGTTTGACGGCGAACGAAGTCTAGGCTCGCATCCCACTGGCAGCCCCGCTAGGTTGCGTTTCGCGACCTAGAGGAGAGCTTCCGATGCCCCAAGCCGTGCACGTCCAGAAAGACGAACTAGCCACCACGCATATTGCTGACATTGATCACGGCACCCTGCCTGACGGAGCCGTGAGGCTGGAGATCGAGAGTTTCTCCGTCACGGCGAATAATATCACTTACGCCGTAGTCGGAGACGGATTTGGCTATTGGAACTTCTTTCCTGCCGCCGATGGCCACGGCATCGTGCCCATGTGGGGTCACGCCAAGGTCATAGAGAGTAATCATGCCGAGATCGACGTGGGCGAACGGGTCTATGGTTATCTTCCGATGGCGACGCATCTCGACGTCGTGCCGGACAATGTTTCCAAGAGCGGCTTTGTCGATAGCGCCGCGCACCGCAAACCGATGAGCCCGATCTACAACCAGTATTCGCGGCTTGCCGCCGATCCAGAACATGACCCTGCTCGCGAGAATGAGCGGATGATTTTCGGTCCATTGTTCAAAACCGGCTTCCTGATCGAATACTTCATGCGCAATGAAACCTGGTTCGGGGCACGGCAGGTCATCCTCACCAGCGCGTCGTCAAAAACTGCCTTGGGGCTCGCGGCCGTTGCGCGGCAGCGTTCGCCGGAAGTCAGACGAATCGGGCTGACCTCGGCCAGCAATGTGGATTTCGTCCAAGGTACGGGCCTCTATGATGCCGTGGTCGCCTATAGCGATATCGGTTCGCTGGGGCACGACGCCAGCGTGACAGTCGATTTTGCCGGCAATGCGGGCCTTCTTGCCGAATTGCACCGCCATTTTGGCGATGCCCTGAAATATTCCTGCCTTGTCGGCGCAACCCATGTCGAGCAGCGTGGGGGAGGGCAAGCATCTACCGGCGATCTGCCCGGTCCGACCCCGACCTTGTTCTTTGCGCCTGACCACGCGGTAGCATTGTTCAAGGAACTGGGGCCAGAAGGAGCCGGACGCCAGATTGCCGAAAGCTGGCATTATTTCCTCGATGTGGTCGGCGCCACCGTGACGGTCGACACGCGCAAGGGGTTGGAAGCAGCCCGGACAGCCTATCTCGAGATTCTCGGCGGCACAGTTGACCCGTCGGTCGGGATTGTCATTGAGCCCTGATTTGCGGCGCTAGATATCAACGCAGATTTTGCCGAAATGCCTGTTCGCCTCCTGGTGACGGAAGGCGTCGGCAAGATCTGCGAGCGCAAAGTGATCGGAAATCACCGGCTCGAGTCCGTTGGCCTCGATAGCGGCGATCATGTCGATCTGCATTGCGCGGCTGCCGACTGTCAGGCCTTGCACCGTCAGGTTCTTGGAAAACAATAGCGCGGTTTGAACTGGCCCCGCTATACCCGTCAGAACACCAATCAGCGCGATGTGTCCGCCAATCCGCGCCGCCAGCATCGATTGGTCGAGCGTGCCGGGTCCGCCCACCTCCACCACGCAGTCGACCCCGCGGCCACCCGTAATTTCGAGCGCCTTCGGCCCCCACGCCTCGACCTGCTTGTAGTTGATGACGTGATCGGCCCCGAGGGCTTTCACCCGCTCCAGTTTTTCATCAGACGAACTGGTGGCAATGACGTTCGCACCGGCGGCTTTGGCCAATTGCAGCGCGAATATCGAAACGCCGCCCGTTCCCTGCACGAGCACGGTGTCGCCGGGTTTGAGAGCGTAGTCTACAAACAGCGCACGCCAGGCCGTCAACCCGGCACAGGTCAGGGTAGCCGCCTGCGCGGCGCTGTATCCTGCGGGTGCGCGGGTGAACCAGTGCGTCGGCGCGGTAACACTCTCGCGCGCATAGCCGTCGATCCCGTCACCGGGTACGCGGGTGAAGGCCGTCGTTGGAGGAGCACCATCAAGCCAGTCGGGGAAGAAGGTCGAGACCACCATGTCGCCGACAGCATATTCAGTGACCCCATCGCCGATTGCGATGACTTCACCGGCCCCATCAGACATCGGGATACGGCCCGGTGCGGTAGGAATCATTCCCTTGACCACGGCATAGTCGTGATAATTGAGAGAACTAGCCCGCAAACGGACGGTAATTTCGCCGCGAGCGGGTGCAGGCGCGTCATCCAGGTCAACCAGTTCGAGCGCGTCGAGCGTGGAGGGCGTTTCGCCCGTACGAATTGCTTTCATCAATTCTCTCCGGAAGGTTGGAGGTGTAGTTGAAGCGGGAGGGGCCGGTCCTTGCAGCGGTTACTTCGCACCCTCTATTCACTCATTCGGCTGCCTCGAGCATTTCGACGCGCTGTGGTCCGCGAATGAGCCCGCCAGGCGCTGCTCCGGTCCACTTGCCATTTCGAAATGTGACTTCGCCGTTCTTGATCGTGGCGACGTAGCCATCGGCCTTTTGCAGGAGACGCCGGCCGCCGGCCGGGAGGTCGAAAGCGAGCCATGGCTTGCCCAGCTTGAGCGCGTCCATGTCGATGATGTTGAGATCGGCCAGATAGCCTGGCGCGAGAACCCCGCGATCTTCCAGCCCATAGAGTCGCGCGGTATCGTGGCACTGGCGTTTAACCGCGTTTTCAAGGCTGATGCGATCTCCGCGCCGGCGATCGCGGACCCAGTGCTGGAGCATGAATGTGGGCGAGGCCGCGTCGCAGATCGTCCCGCAGTGCGCGCCGCCATCGGACAGCGAATTTATCGTATCGTTGCTGTGCTGGAGCGGAAGCAGGAATTCCAGGTCGCCGTCGGCGTAATTGAGGATGGGAAAGTAGATGAAGCCCTTGCAATCGTCGCGGCACAGCATTTCGTAGGCGAAATCCTGCGGATCGGATCCTGCCACACCGGCGCGGGCCTGGACGGTTGCGTCCTGCGGCGGTTCGTAATCGAAATCCTCGTCCATCTCGAACATCAAACCCCAACCGTTGGTAAGGGCGAAGACAACTTCCTTGGTATCCTCGGCTACCTCGGAGTAATCATTGGCCTCGGCCAGCAGCTGCGCCTTGAACGCCGGGTCGAGTAGCTTGGCTTTCTGTTCCTCCCAGGTCAGTTCAGCGATGGCCTTCCAGCTGGGACGCAGCACGAAGGGGTGGACTGTGCCCTGCCAAGCCATGATGATGCCATTCCCGCGCAGCGCGATCTGGGCAACGATGTTGGCGCCATTGTCGTTCTCGGCGCGCATGGTCTCGATCTGCTCGTCGAGCGGCAATTCCTTGGCAATGCTTTGCAATGCGGCGAAAGTGACGGGCAGGCCGGTCTCGCGGCTGAGATCGCCCATCCACGAAAACTCGTTCCACTCGCGCCGCAGGTCGCTGGCCATTTCGAACACGCCGTGTCCTGCACGCCCCATCGCGCGGCCGAGTTCGACCAGTTCCTCGGGATTGGCGGTTGTGCCCGGCACCAGCACGCCGTTCACGTCCTTGTGCAACACCGTGCGGCTGGTCGAGAAGCCGAGCGCACCGGCCCGTATGCCTTCCTCGACGATTTGCGCCATTTGCGCGACATCGTCTTCGGTTGGGACTGCGCCCGGCTCCTCGCGTTCCTGCAGGACATAGGCGCGCACCGCGCCGTGCGGGACATGGGTGCCGACATCAACCGTGCGCGGCAGTTTCTCGAGCGCGTCGAGATATTCGGGAAAGCTCTCCCACTCCCAGGTGATACCTTCGGCAAGCGCGGTGCCGGGAATATCCTCGACCCCTTCCATCAACTGAATCAGCCATTCGTGTTTGTCAGGCCGTGCCGGAGCAAAGCCTACTCCGCAATTGCCCATCACGACCGTTGTGACACCGTGCCAGCTCGAGGGTGCCATTTCCTGGTCCCAGGTAGCCTGCCCGTCATAGTGGGTATGGATATCGACAAAGCCGGGGGTGACCACCATGCCGTGGGCATCGATCTCGTCCGCGCCCGAGCCGGTGACTTGGCCAACCTGAGCAATCAAACCGTCCTTGATCGCGACATCGCCGGTAAATCGGGGTTCACCGGTACCGTCGACGACGGTGCCTCCGCGAATGACAAGATCGAAATTGGCCATGATTCTCTCTCTCCCATTTCTATTTGCAACCGATATAGCACAGCCGACTTGGCGATGCTAAGTTTCCTGCGATGGACAGAGAACCGAGCTGGAATCCGGATACGGCGAGTGGGATCTCGATCGAGTGGATCGAGGCCAATGGGTTGACCTTCGAGGTCGCCACGGCGGGCGAGGGCGACCACCTCGCTCTGTGCTTACACGGCTTTCCCGAGCTTCATTACAGTTGGCGCAACCAAATTCCGCTGCTGGCTGGAATGGGATATCGGGTCTGGGCACCCAATCTGCGCGGCTACGGCGGGACATCGCGGCCTCACGCGGTGCGGGACTATGCGCTGGACCACCTGACGCAGGATATTACCGCGCTGATCGACGCCAGCGGTGCGCGCAAGGTAACGCTGATCGCGCATGACTGGGGTGCAATCATTGCCTGGACCTTCGCCATCCTGCATTTGCGCCCAATCGAGCGGTTGGTGATCATGAATGTGCCGCACCCAAAGGTGCTCGAACGTGAGCTGAAGCGATGGGAGCAGTTGAAGAAGAGCTGGTATGTTTTCTTCTTCCAGATTCCCTGGCTGCCCGAACGCCGGTTGGGAGCAAACAGAGGCCGAGGCATCGGGGAGTTATTTAAGCGGACCAGCTGCAATCCGGAACGCTTTGGACACGAGGTGCGGGCGATTTATTCCGCAGCGGCTGACCGGTCAGGCGCACCAAGGGCGATGGTGAATTATTATCGCGCTGCGATGCGACATCGGAGCTCGGTCGATCTGGGCGACTACCAGGTCGACGTGCCCACGCTGCTGGTTTGGGGCGAAGAGGATGTGGCGCTCAATATCCGCTGTTCGGAAGGGCACGAACAATGGGTGCCCGATATCGAAATTGCGCGCTTGCCGGGCGTCTCGCATTGGGTCCAGCAGGATGCGCCCGACAGGGTCAACGCGATCCTGCGCGATTGGCTGCCTATTGCCGCTCCGGCATCCTGACAAAGGCCAGTACTGCCAGCCCCGCCACGAACAGCACCGATATCGACGCCATGCCGATGCGCTGGTCGTTGAAGGTGGTGGTAAAAAATTCAACCAGCAATGGCCCCATCCACACCGTGATTGTCCCGGCTATGGCATACAGTCCGAAGAACTCGCCGCTTCGGCCTGGCGGGGCGAGGGTGACGAGCATGGTGCGACTGGACGAAATACTGGCGGTGGCAGTCACGGCAACGACGCTGATCAGCGACAGGTAGGTAAGGTCTGACAGCGTTGCGAACACGATCCCGTCCCATATACGGGTATTTTCCACCAGTCCGAAGAACAGGCTGTCTCGGGTTATGGAAAGTTGCAGCACCAGCGTCGCCACCATTCCGATGATCTCGATAATCAGCGCGCGTTTGACGCCAACCTTGCCATCGAGCCATCCGCCGAAGATGCCGCCAAGGAATGCCCAGGCGGAAGCAAAGATGGCGTAGCACAGCATCTCGAGGAAACCCCATCCGAGGAATAGCGCGACATAGACCGCACCGAGCGCCAATAGCGCTGCCATGCCATCGGCGTAGAGCATCCGGGCGATGAGGAATTTCATCAGGTCTGGGTAGTGGGTTGCTTCGCGCAAGGTCTTGAGCACAGAGCGAAAGCCGCTGCTGACTGCCATGCGCCAGCTTGCGCCAGGGACACCGGGATCGCGGGCGTAGAGAAAGAAAGGGATCGAGAACGCCGCGAGCCAAACTGCACAGATCGGTCCAGCGATGCGGGCATGGTCGAACCGGCTGAGATCCATGCCGAACTGCGGTTCGGCAAAGGGCCACTGGATTGCGCCGGGCAGGATAAGCAAAAGAGCAATGCCAACGAAGATCAGCACAGCGGCCAGATTCCCCAGCCCCAGGCCGACTCCAGAGATCATCGACAGTCGATTTCGCGATCCCGCTACCGACAGCATCGCGTTATGCGTGACCTCGGAATATGTGTAGCTGACATAGGCCGTCACCAGCAGCGCCATGATGGCCCATACCGGCAAGCCTTCGCCGCCCGGCATGGCGAACCAAAGCATGCCCGAACATATCACGATGCTGCCGAGGAACAGCGCCAGTATCGGTTTGAGCCGGCCCCCACGATCAAGCGCCGCACCGAGAAATGGGGCGGTCAGGGCGGCGATAAACCCGGCCCATTTGGTCACCGATGCGATTGTCGCCTGGCCTTGGGCGTTGGCAGTCCTGAGCGCTTCATCGGCTCCAAGTCCGGCCAGGGTGCCGCCTGCCAGCAAGTCAGCACCGATTATATCTCGCGCGAAATAGGGCGCGAAAATATAGATTACGATCAGGATGTAATAGGGATTGCGCGCCCATTCGAAGACCGCCCAGGCGAAGCCGCTCCTGCCCAATGCACCGCCTGTGCCGCTTGCCGGACGGGTCACGATCGGGCGCGTCTCAGGCGATGGGTCGGCAGTTTGCATCGATTCAATGCGCTCATTTTGTCGAGCGTAGCTGGTGGTCATAACCAACAGCCAATCGCCCCTCTCCGCGTTGAGGGGTCTCACATTGCTGCGTAGCTGTCCAGCTTAGGCCGCTTCGGCCTTCGACCCCTCGTCCTCGTTCAGAAATGCTTGTAGTTCAGCAATGCTTTCATCGGCATGGGTCAGCAGGAACAGGTGACCACCGCCCTTGATCATTTGCAGCCGACTGCCGCGAATGAGCTTGTTGAGGATCTTGCCATTGATCGGCAGCACGATCTGGTCGTCGTCGCCCATCATGATCAATGTCGGCTTGCCCAGGAATGGCAGGGCCGGGGCGCTGGTCCAACCGAGCATGCAAAGCAGCTGGTACATATAACCGCGCGGCGAGGGCGGTTTGAGGCGGCCGATATGGCTGTCCTTCTGATGCGCAGCTCCGTCCTTGTCGAACCCGCCATAGAGCGTGGCGAAATGCTCGTTCATGAATTCAGGATCGATGTAGCGCCGCGGGTCGGCCATTTTTGTAAAGGCCGCGGGCTTGCCCGGCACCATCAACATGCCCGCTGTCGTTGCCATCAGTACGAGTTTGCGAACGATGCCGCCGTGCTGGAGCGCAAAGTGCTGCGCCATGGCGCCGCCCCAGCTTACGCCCATGACATCAACCTCTTCGATGCCGAAGTGCCGGAGAAGTCTGGCCGCCGTCCAGCTCATGGTGAACGGGTTATATGGCAGCTTGGGATCGGGAGATTCGCCGGTACCGGGCATATCGAACATGATGAACCCGCGGTCATCGAGCGCCTCGGCCAGAGGGGCAACAGCCTCGATATTGGCGCCGATACCGTTGAAAAACAGGATCGGCGGGTGGTCCGATGGTTGGTCCAACCGCCAGCGCGCCACGCGCAGGGTGCGGCCGCCGATATCCTCCATCGTGATGGTGGCGGTCATCGGTTTGTTTTTCGAGGCAGTCATGCGCGATCCTTGTAATGGCAACGGCGTGAATTCAGCTCACACCTCCTCCACTACGTACAGACCGGGCGCAGGGTCCAGAGAAGTGAATTTTTCATTCCCCGTTTTGGCCGGCGCAGCTTTCTGGCCGCCCGAACGCTTCTGCACCCACTCCATCCAGTAGGGCCACCAGCTGCCGGCGACTTCTTCCGCCCCTTGCTGCCACTTGTCGGCCGTATCGGGCAGTTTTTTCGCCTTGTTGATGTAATATCGTGCCTTGGGGTTGCCCGGCGGGTTGAGGATCGCCTGCATATGGCCCGAATGCGACAGAACATAGGTTACGTCCTTCGAACCGAACAAGTCGGTAGATCGGTAGGTCGCTTTCCACGGGGTGATATGGTCTGTCACCCCGCCAAGGATGAACAGGTCGCTTTTGACCTTTGATAGGTCGATCTTGTGATCTACCATTTCGACCTCGCCCTTCTTGGTGAAGGCAAGGGTTTCGAAAACGGTCAGGAAATCACCCATCAACGCAGCCGAGAGATTGGTTGCGTCGGCATTCCAGAACAACACGTCGAAGGCGGGCGGATCGTCGCCCAGCAGGTAGTTATTGATGACGTAGTTCCAGATCAGGTCATTGGGCCTTAGCCACGCAAAACCCCGCGCCAGATCGTCACCCTTGATGATGCCCTTCTTCGCGGCACGTTGGCGCGCTAGTTCGAGCCCGTTCTTGCTGATCAGGCTGCCAGCCTCGATGTCGTTCTGCTTGGGGTGCAGAACGCAGACCATCAATGTCAGAGCGCCGAGAAGATCATCCTTGTCGCTCGCCATCTTGCTGGCCAGCATGGCCGCGGTTTGTCCGCCCGAACAACCGGCTGACACATTGACCTTTTTCGCACCCGTAATGGAGCGGACTGCCTCCATCGCTTCGCGACATGAATGAACATAGTCGGCCATATCCCAATGGCCCTGGTCTTTCGATGGATTACGCCACGAGATGACGAAGGTCTGGATGCCGTTGTCGAGCTGGAATTTCACCACCGACTTCTGCGGGGTCAGATCGTTGATATACATCTTGTTGATCTGCGGCGGAATTGTCAGTTGCGGTATCTCATAGACCTCATCCGTCGTGGGAGCGTACTGGATCAGCTCCATCATCTCGGTCCGCAAGACGACCGAGCCTTTCGAAGTGGCGATGTTCTCGCCCAGCGTGAATGGCCGCTTGTCGACCTGGCTGACCATCCCCTTGTTCTGGGTAATGTCGGTATAGGCATTCTTGAGTCCCTTGATGAGGCTCAGCCCTCCGCTGTCGATCAAACGCTTCTGCGCAGTCGGGTTGCCCATTAGCGTGTTGGTGGGCGCAAGCCCGTCAATGATGATGTTGGAAATGAAGCGCGCCCGGTCCTTCTCGAGATCGTCAAGTTCGAGATCGTCCAGCCATTTGCCCATGCCTTTCTGCACCGCGAGATAATACTGCATCCCGGCGCGCATGAAGGGGTTGTACTGCCAGGCAGGATCCATGAAGCGCTTGTCGCGCGGAGCGGGGGCAAGATCGCTCTTGCCGGTCATGATCTTGATCATGTCGCTGCCCATTTCCTGGCCGTGGCGCATAAGACGCTGAGGATCGGATGCGGTTTCGCGCAGAAGCACAGCGACTGCGCCAAAGATATCTTCTCGTGTCAGCCCGACCAGCGGCCCCAATGCATTGGTATGCTGGGCGGCTTCGTCTTCGAATTTCACGGCCATTGCTTGCATTCTCCCAGAGCTGAAAAGGCGCGCATCTCCGCGCCTTTGTTTCCCCGTGCTCGACCGGTTCCTAGCAAATGCACGGGGGTCTTGGCTATTGGATAGCGAAAATCCCCTGGTCGACCAGAATGACCGCGGAGGTATTCAGTCGCGGGCCGCGATCATGCTGGCAATGTCGACGAATTTCTCGCGCGGCGCGCCATCGCGGGCAGCAGCCTCTTCGGCTTCCTCGATGCGTTTCCAATCGCGGAAGGTGACGATATCAAGTCCGCGCTCCTGCGCCATCGCATCGAACCCTGCGCGGCCGGCTTTGCGACCACGGCCAAGCGCGCCGCTATCCGCGTCCTCGGCTATTTTCTCGACCACTCCGTAGCCATCCGGGCGATTGGTGCCGATCGTGCCTGAGGGACCACGACGTGCCCAGCCGACGCAATACAGGCCTGGCAATATCCGTCCTTCGTCATTGGCAAAGCGCCCCGCACGCTCGTCAAAAGGCACGTCCGGGATGGGCGAAGTGCGATAGCCAATGCAGGATATGACGATATCCGCATTGATGTCATAGGTCTTGCCGGTGCCGATGGCGCGACCGGCCTCGACCCTGGTTTCTTCGACCTCCAGCGCGCTGACCTTGCCATCGCCCTTGAAGGCGACCGGACTGGCAAACATGTCGAACTCGATGGTGACCGGAGTTTCACCGTGGATGCTGGCGGGAATCGCCGCAAAGTCTCGCAGATGCCGAACCGACTTGCGCAACCCCGGCTCTAGCAGCGCGTCCTCTTCTTCGTCGGGCAGGTCCGACGGGTCGACCATCGGGCTGGCGCGCTGAAGGTGCATTAGTTCACCCAGTTCCTTGGGGGTCATCATAATCTGGTGGGGGCCGCGTCTCCCGACGATAGTGATCGCATCAATATTGCTGGCCGCCAGTGCATCGAGCGCGTGGGCGACGATGTCAGCGCCCGCAAATTCTTCAGGGGTCTTGGCCAGGATACGCGCGACGTCGAGGGCGACATTGCCCATGCCGATGACGACCGCATGACGGCCCGAAAGGTCCGGATCAAGCCCTGCGAATTCGGGATGACCATTGTACCAGCCCACAAATGCTGCGCTGCCGAAGATATTGCCCAGCTGCTTGCCGGGCAAATCGAGTTCGCGATCCAGCGGTGCTCCAGTCGCGAGGATTACCGCGTCATACAAGTCCTGCAATTCATTGATCGAGATATCCTTGCCGACCGCCACATTGCCCACGAACCGTACATTGTCGGACAGATTGGTTTTCTCGAACCTGCGCGAGACACCCTTGATCGACTGGTGATCCGGGGCGACACCTGTGCGGATCAGGCCGTAAGGGACGGGAAGCATGTCGAAGATATCGACTGAGACCTCGTTTTCCCATAATTTCTGGGCGGCCTCGGCGGTGTAATATCCAGCCGGTCCCGATCCGATAACAGCGATGTGTCGCAATACGGTGCCCCTCTCCCGATGAGAGGCAAGATGCCCTGTCGACCTTAAACTGGCAAGGGGAAGAAAATGCGGGGTTTCCATAGCCTTCGCTTTGGGCTGCAGCGCGATTAACCACGATTGGTCAGGATCGCTTTTATTCTTTGTAAACCGCTCGCAGGCATAGCGAACCCATGGGCGGCACCATTACAACCGAAGACATCCCGAAGGGACAAGAGCCCCGAGCTTCGCGTATGCCTGCCGCTGCGGCCTCCCAAACGCGTCGGGGTCAGACCAACAGGTCGTCCGGCAAACCTGCACGCGGGCGCGATGATCGCCGCGATCCCGACACTGCACGCGGTTCAACCCGCTCCCCAAAAAAATTCACGAAGGCAGAGACATACGTCCTGCCAAGCCGTTGGTATTATGCCAGTATTGTGCCGCTGGTCGCTGGTCTTGTCGGGTCTGCTCTACATGCCGGATATCCGCCCGGCTGGACCCTGTTTTGCCTGCTCGGCGCCGGACTGCTGTTCCTCGCCGGACGCCGCGTCAGCCAATGGGAACGGACCTACCCGCAAGATTTCGCGATAGCTGCTCCTCTTGCCGTGGCTGCTACCCTCGTGCCGTCTGGTCTTTACGGGTTGGCATTCGGCTTGTGGGTTGCCCTTGGCGATTTTCCAATGGCATTCGCTCTGGCGGCAATCGTCAGTCTCAACGCTGTTTCCGCGACTTTGCTGAGTGGGCGGCCGAACCTGATCTCGGGGTGTCTCGCATCGTCTTGGGCGCCTTTGGCCCTGTGGTCCGGTGACCCCCGGACTTATGGCGTTTTCGCTGGCCTTGTGCTCGGTCTGGCATTGCTGGCGCGATACCAGGCGAAGATGGACCAGAGGCGCGACGAGAATCGACAGGCCGATGAACGAATTCTCAATCGAGCCATCGATATCCTGCGCGATTATGAGGAAACAGGACATGGCTGGTTCTGGGAGACCGATCGCCGGGGTCTGCTCACCTACCTGTCGGCGCCCGTTGCCCTCCATATAGGGTCTGAGCCCGGCGAACTTATCGGTCGCCCGGTCACCACGCTGTTTGACCTTGCAGAAGACAACCGCGAAGGCGAACGGACCCTTTCTTTCCATCTTTCGGCGCGTTCAGCCTTCCAGGAACTGGCCGTCCGCGCTGCAGGAGATGAGGAACGCTGGTGGACCATATCGGGGCGGCCCATCTTCGACAGCTTCCAGAACTTCTGCGGATTCCGCGGCTCGGGTACTGATCTTACCGAGAAGAAACGCAGCCAGGAGCAAGCATCGCGACTGGCGCATTTCGATTCCCTGACCGGGCTCGCCAACCGCCACCAGATGTCGCAGACGCTCGAGAAGATTCTCAGCGCGCCAAACCCCGCGCACCGTGAATGCGCGGTGCTCCTGCTTGATCTCGACCGGTTCAAGCACGTCAACGATACGCTTGGCCACCCGGCCGGCGATGCCCTGCTGAAGCAAGTCTCGCTCCGGCTGGAAAACACGGTCGGCGAGAACGGACGTGTAGGTCGTCTGGGCGGCGATGAATTCCAGGTCATTTTACCTGGCCGGGTTCCGCGCAAGCAATGTGCCCATCTCGCTGCCGGTATCATCAGCGCCCTGTCGCAGCCCTATTCAGTTGAGGGTCAGCGCGTGGTCATCGGTGCCTCCGTTGGTATCGCTATTTCGCCTGAGAACGGCGAATCCAGCGACGACATCATCCGCAATGCGGATCTTGCTCTCTACGCTGCCAAGGATGGCGGGCGGGCCAGATACCATTTTTATTCGAACGACCTTCATTCGAAGGCTGAGGAACGCTCCAAGCTCGAGCAGGACTTGCGCGATGCCATCCAGAATGGCGAACTGGAGCTCTATTACCAGCCGGTGGTCCATACCGCGACCGAGAGGATCGATGGGTTCGAGGCCCTGCTGCGCTGGAACCACCCCGTGCATGGCTTCGTCAGCCCCGCAAAGTTCATCCCGATCGCCGAGGATACCGGCCTGATCCAATCGATCGGGGAATGGGCCCTTCGGACAGCCTGCCAGCATCTGTCCCAGTGGCCGGAAGAGATTAAATGCGCGGTCAATGTTTCGCCGGTGCAGTTCGCCAACGAGCAGCTGCCCCGCATTGTCCTCGATGCCATTGCCAGGGCGCAAATATCGCCTGCTCGGCTCGAACTTGAAATTACCGAAAGCGTATTCCTCAACGACGATGCTGGACGAGATGCGATGTTCGCTAGTCTCAAGGACATCGGGGTGCGGCTGGCGCTGGATGATTTCGGAACCGGATATTCCTCGCTCGGCTATCTCAAGACCGCCCCCTTCGCCAAGATCAAGATCGATCAGAGCTTTGTTCGAGGTGCAACCCAGCCCGGCAGCCGGAATGGTGCGATTATCGCCTCCATCACTAGCCTCGCGCAGGAACTGGGTATGGATACAACGGCGGAAGGGGTCGAGACGCGCGATGAACTCGATCTGGTCCGCATGCACGGTTGCAGCCATATCCAGGGCTATATCTACGAAAAACCCCTGACTCGCGCGAATGCCACGGAACGTCTCAGGACTGGCCTGTCGGCTGTCGCTTGCGGCCCGCAATCAAGCCGTGCCCCGCGCCAGAGCATGCTGCGCAAGATCGTGCTCGAACATGGCAACCAGCATTATCATGGCACCATTCGCAATATCTCGAGCACCGGGGCTTTGATCGAAGGATTGTGGAATGTGCCGCCTGGGACGATCTTCCGCGTCGCCGTTACCGAGAAGATCATTGTCACCGGAACTGCGCGGTGGAGCAAGGATGACCGCATGGGTCTCGAATTTGCACAGGCCATGCCGCAACTCGAACCTGGCAAGCTGAACCTGCTGGCCTCGGACACGACGTTCGCCCTGAAGAGGGCCAGTTAAGTTAACGCGAAAGTAGGCAATTTCGAATACGGGTCATTGTGCGGACGAGGATCTGCGCTCCGGGTCGAAACAAGGGTTACCCTAAAGGATTTTCGCATAGCCATGGCCATCGGCAATATCTTTTCGAAACGTCGCGAAAGCGACCAGTCAGGCGAGCAGCTTGGCGAGCAGTCCGTGATCGGCATGTCCGACATGCGTCGCCTCAAGCTGCTCGATGATTTCGAAACTGCCAACCTCGGCTGGTTCTGGGCGACCGACACCGACGGCAAGCTTATCTACCTTTCCGAGAATGCCGCCAAGCAATTCGGCCGTGACGTCTCCGAAGTCCTGGGGCGGCCGTTGTCCGAGTTATTCATTCTCGACCGCGACAACGAAG